>JAQGNJ010000325.1 GCA_028291885.1 Ramlibacter sp.
ACCCCCGACTATTTCGAGAGCCGGCTCGCTGCCAGGGAAGGACCGGTCGGCACGCGCGACTATCACATCACGGTCTCGGCCGTGCCGCTGGACGACAAGCGCACCTTCATGCACCTGAGCTATTCGTACGGCTACGGACTCGCGGGCAAGGTGGCGATGCAGGCCTACCTGGCGACCGTCGGCGCCGACAAGGTGGGGTTCAGCGTGGTCGGCAAGGACCCCAACGGCCAGCCGGTCTACATGGGCGGCGTGCGCGGCGCCGTGGAGCGCAACGCGATGCGCTACTACCTGGCGATCGATTCCTACCTCGATTCCCTGGGCGCGCCGCCGGGCCAGCAGGTCGAAAAGCGGATCCAGGGCTGGTTCAACGCCACCGAGCGTTACCCGCGCCAGCTGCGCGAGATGGACCGGCCGACCTATGTCGCGATGAAGCGCAACGAGGTCGAGCGGCAGCAGAACATCATCCAGTAAGCGCCGCGTCCAGTCGGCCGCGCCTGCCGGCCAAAGCCGGCATGACGGTGTTTACTTCAGGCCCGCTGCAGCCCGCAGCGCCTGCGCCTTGTCGGTGCGCTCCCAGGTGAACTCCGGCTCTTCGCGCCCGAAGTGGCCGTAGGCTGCGGTCTTCTCGTAGATCGGGCGCAGCAGGTCCAGCATCTGGATGATGCCCTTGGGACGCAGGTCGAAGTGGTCGTGGATCAGGGAGGCGATGCGGTCGTCCGGGATCACGCCCGTGCCTTCGGTGTAGACCGTGATGTTCATCGGCTTGGCGACGCCGATCGCATAGGCCACCTGGATCTGGCACTGGCGCGCGATGCCGGCCGCGACGATGTTCTTGGCGACATAGCGCGCCGCATAGGCGGCCGATCGGTCCACCTTGCTCGGGTCCTTGCCCGAGAACGCGCCGCCGCCGTGCGGGCAGGCGCCGCCGTAGGTGTCGACGATGATCTTGCGGCCGGTCAGGCCGCAGTCGCCCTGCGGGCCGCCGATGACGAAGCGGCCGGTCGGGTTGATCAGGTACTTGGTCTCCTTGAGCCACTCCTTGGGCAGGACCGGCTTGATGATCTCCTCGATGATGGCTTCGGTGAACGAGGCCTTCATCTTGTGGCCGTCGCTCTGTTCGGGGCTGTGCTGCGTCGACAGCACCACGGTGTCGATGCTGTGGGGCTTGCCGTCCACGTAGCGCATCGTCACCTGGCTCTTGGCGTCCGGGCGCAGGAAGGGCAGGCGGCCGTCCTTGCGCAGCTGCGCCTGGCGTTCGACGAGGCGGTGGGCATAGTGGATGGGCGCGGGCATCAGCTCCGGCGTTTCGTCGCAGGCATAGCCGAACATCAGCCCCTGGTCGCCGGCGCCGGTGTTCAGGTGATCGTCGCTCGCGTGGTCCACGCCCTGGGCGATGTCGTTGGACTGCTTGTCGTAGCAGACCATCACCGCGCAGCCCTTGTAGTCGATGCCGTATTCGGTGTTGTCGTAGCCGATGCGCTTGATCGTGTCGCGTGCGACCTGGATGTAGTCGACGTGGGCGTTGGTCGTGATCTCGCCGGCGAGCACCACGAGGCCGGTGTTGGTGAGCGTCTCGGCCGCCACGCGGCTGCGCGGGTCCTGCTTGAAGATCGCGTCGAGGATCGCGTCCGAGATCTGGTCGGCCACCTTGTCGGGATGGCCCTCGGACACGGATTCGGAGGTAAAGAGATAGTCGTTCGCCATTTGAATAAACTCCGTCGGTTGGTTGCAAGGCGCGTTGCCTTGTGCCGGAGCTTGGGGCGAACGCTTTAGCAGTCCTTGTTTAACGTCGCCCTGCAAGTAGTTCATAACTCGGCGACGTGCGGATTTTATACCCCAAGTGAAGACCTTTTTCCGCCTGTTTGCCTTGTTCCCCCTGCTGGCGCTGCACGCGCTGGGCGCCGTCCTCGGCTGGGTCGCCTTTCTGGCTTCGCCCACCTACCGCCGCCGTTTTCTCGCCAATGCCGCGCAGGCCGGCTTGCGCTTTCGCGAGGTGCGGCCGGCCATCGCGGCGGCCGGCGCCCTGGTTGCCGAGCTGCCCCGGCTCTGGTTCGGCCGGCCGGCGCGGGTGGAGTGGGAAGGCGCGGAGCTGATCGCCCAGGCCCGCGCCGAAGGCCGCGGCGTGGTCTTCCTCACGCCGCACCTGGGGTGCTTCGAGGCGACGGCGCAGGGCTATGCGGCGGACCATGGCGAGATCACCGTGCTCTACCGCCCTGCCCGAAAGGCATGGCTGCGGGAGCTTGTCGATACCTCGCGGCGGCGGCCCCGGCTGACGACCGTCCCGACGACGCTCGCCGGCGTCCGGCAGATGCTCAGGGCGCTGAAGGCCGGCCAGGCGGTCGGACTGCTGCCCGACCAGGTGCCGCCGAAGGACCTGGGGACCTGGGCGCCGTTTTTCGGCCGCGCCGCCTACACCATGACACTGCCGGCCAGGCTGGCGCAGCAAACCGGCGCGCGCATCCTGCTGGCGTGGGGCGAGCGCCTGGGATGGGGCCGGGGTTACCGCATCCATTTGCGTCCGGCGCCGGCGTCGCTCCCTGCCGATCCTGTCGCCGCCGCCGCGCAGGTCAACGCGCTCATGGAGGCGCTGATCCGCGAGTGCCCCGCGCAATACCTGTGGGGCTACGCCCGCTACAAGGCGCCGGCGGGGGCGCGCCGATGACCAGCCATCTGGGCATCCTGCTGATGCGCGCGCTCGCGCTGCTGCCGCTGTCCTGGGTGCGCGGCCTGGGCTGGCTGCTCGGCTGGGTCCTGTACGTCCTGATCGTTCCTCGCCGAAGGGTGGTGCGGGCGAACCTGGCGCAATGTTTCCCGCAATGGAGCGAGCGGGAGCGGGCGGCCGTGGTGCCGCGGGTCTTCATCCGGTTCGCCCAGGCGTGGCTGGACCGGGGCTGGCTCTGGCACGCCGATCCGGACGTCGTTCGCCGCCGCCTGAACCTCACCGGCGCCGTCGCGGAGTTCGAAGGCAACACGCCGATCGTGATCTTCGCGCCGCATTTCGTCGGCATGGACGCGGGCTGGACGGCGGTGACGCAGCAGCTGCCCCGCCGCTTCACCGGCATCTACACCGACCAGAGCGACAAGGTGGTCGATGCCTGGATGCTCAAGGGCCGCCAGCGCTTCGAGACCGCCCGCCCGTTCGGCCGCGCCGACGGCGTGAAGGCGATCGTCTCGTCCCTGCGCGGCGGCTCGCCGCTGTACCTGCTGCCGGACATGAACTTCGGTCCCGAGGAATCGATCTTCGTCCCGTTCTACGGAATCCCGGCCGCGACCGTGCCGTCGCTGCCGCGCTTTGCCCGGCTGGGCGGCGCCAAGGTGGTTCCGGTGGTGGCGCGGATGACGCCGCAAGGCTACGACGTGACGGTCCTGCCGGCCTGGCAGGGCTATCCGTCGGGAGACTTGCAAGCCGACACGGCGCTGATGAACCGGCGGCTGCAGGACTACATCGACGGCATGCCCGACCAGTACTACTGGGTGCACAAGCGCTTCAAGACGCGGCCCGCGGGCTCGCCGGGCATCTACTGAGGCGCGGATTCAGGAGGCTTGCAGGAAGCGGGCGAGGCGTTCGGCGACGAACGCCGGCCGCTCGTGGACGATCCAGTGGCTCGCGCCTTCGACCTTCTCCAGCGTGAGCCGTGGGACGAAGGCCTCCAGGCCCTCCACCAGTTCCGGCGGCAGGGCGATGTCGTCCATGCCCCACAGCACCAGCGTCGGGATGTCGACGGTCAGCATCTCGCGCGGCAGCTCGATCGCCGCCGCGCCCGGGTCCTCGGGCCGCGGCGGCCGCAGCGGCGAGGCGCGATAGAATTTGCAGCCGCCCACGAGGCCGGCGCCGGCCGCGCTGCCGGCAGGTCCATCCCAGATCCGGCGGTACTGGTCCTTCACCGTCTCGGTCAGCCAGGCCGCACCGCAGCTGCCATGCGTGAAGAACGGCCACATCCGCGCATAGTCCTTCTGCGCCAGCAGCCGTTCCGCGTCGGGGCGGATCAGGAAGTTCATGTACGCGCTGGCCGCCTGCTGCTTCGGATTGTTTTTCAGCTCGCGCAGGAAAGTCCCGGGATGTGGCGAATTGATGATCGCCAGCTTGCCGGTCAGCTGCGGCATCTGGTTGGCCAGGTTCCAGGCGATGCCGCCGCCCCAGTCGTGCGCGACCAGGCATTCGATCGGCGCGCCCGCGGCCTCGATCAGCGCGGCGATGTCCTGCACCAGGAATTTGGCGCGATACGCTTTCACGTCCGGCGGTGCGCTGGACTTCTCGTAACCGCGCAGGTTGGGCGCGATGCAGCGGTAGCCGCCGTGCTCCGGCCGGGCGAAATGCTCCAGCAGCGGGTCCCAGACGAAGGCCGCCTCGGGAAAGCCGTGCAGGAACATCAGCACCGGCCGGCCCGCTTCGCCCGAGGCGCGGCAGCTCAGTGCGATGCCGTGCGGCAGCTCCTGCTGGAAGGTTGCGATGGTCAAGCCGTCTCCGGATGGGTCCACTTCCACAGCTGCAGGGCCGTTTCCTCGACCCCCTGCTTCTTCAGGGCGGAGAACAGTTTCACCTCACCGCCGCCGGCTTGCAGCCGCGCGATGGACAGCGCCTTGGCCTGTTCGCTGCGATTGAGCTTGTCGGCCTTGGTCAGCAGCAGCATGAATTTCAGCCCCTCCTCGACCCGCGGCCGGATCACCTCGAGCAGGATCTCGTCGAGCTCCGTCAGGCCATGGCGCGGATCGCACAGCAGGACGATGGCTCGCAGGTTCTCGCGCGACACGAGATAGTTCGCCATCACCTGCTGCCAGCGCAGCTTGTCCTGCTTGGGCACGGCGGCGTAGCCGTAGCCCGGAAGGTCGGCCAGCACCGCGTCGGTGATGCCCTGCTTGCCGAGGCTGAAGAGGTTGATGCTCTGCGTGCGCCCCGGCGTCTTCGATGCGAAGGCCAGGCGCTTTTGCTGCGTCAGGGTGTTGATGCAGGTCGACTTGCCCGCGTTGGAGCGGCCGACGAAGGCGATCTCCGGATGGTCGTGCGGCGGCAGGAATTCGAGCGTCGGCGCGGTGGTCAGGAACCTGGCCGTGTGCATCCAGCCCAGCGCCATGGCGGCGGGGTCGGTCGGGCCTGGGCGGGTCGTGGGTGCGGCTGCGGGTGGGCCCTCGGGCTTGGTCATGGGGAGCTTGGTGGTAGGGGAGAACCCGGGAGGGCATTGTAGAATCACCGGGTTTTGCGCCAATCACACACCCCGATATGAAGTTGCTCGCCTCCCTGCTGATGGCTGCCTCGCTGGCGGCGCCCTGCCTGTCCGCCTTCGCGGCGGACGAACATCCGGCCTCCCCGACAGCCGCGGCGCATGCCGCCCCTCCAGCAGCGCCGGCCGCGGCCGTGGCCAAGCCCGACCTGGTCCAGGGCGAGGCGAAGTACACCGCGGTGTGCGCGGCCTGCCACGGCGCCGACGGCAATTCCGGCACGCCGGCCAATCCGAAGCTCGCGCAGCAGCATCCCGAGTACATCGTCAAGCAGTTGCAGGAGTTCAAGGCCGGCAAGCGTCCCAGCCCGATCATGCAGCCCATGGCGGCCCAGCTGAGCGACGCCGACATGAAGAACATCGCCGGCTGGCTGGTGGCGAAGAAGGCCAAGGCCGGCTTCGCCAAGGACAAGGAACTGGTCACGCTGGGCGAGCGCATCTACCGCGGCGGCATCGGCGAGCGCCAGGTCGCGGCCTGCGCCGGCTGCCACAGCCCCAACGGTTCCGGCATGCCGTCGCAGTTTCCGCGCCTGTCGGGCCAGCATGCCGACTACACCGCTGCCCAGCTGACGGCTTTCCGCGACGGCGCCCGCAAGAACGGGCCGATGATGGTCCAGATCGCCTCCAAGATGAATGACCGCGAAATCCGCGCCGTCTCGGACTACATCGCCGGCTTGAGGTAAGCCGCTCCCGCGGGAACCAAGCCCGCACGACAGGACACTATCGAAGGCGGGATCTGCGGATACCCGCCTTTTTCCATTCAGGCGTTTCATGACAGTCTCCACCCAAGGGCTTCGCGTCCGCACCGGCTCCCCCCTCCTGCGCGGCGCGGTGGAACTGCTGTCGTCGATGCGGTTCTCGATCTCGCTGCTGACGGTGATCTGCATCGCCTCGGTGATCGGCACCGTCCTCAAGCAACACGAGCCGGCGGTCAACTACGTCAACCAGTTCGGCCCGTTCTGGTCGGCGGTGTTCCTGGGGCTCAAGCTCAACGCGGTTTACAGCGCCTGGTGGTTCCTGCTGATCCTGGCCTTCCTGGTCGCCAGCACCTCCCTGTGCATCGCGCGCAACACGCCCAAGATCTTCATCGACCTGAAGGCGTTCAAGGAGAACATGCGCGAGCAGAGCCTGCAGGCTTTCCACCATCGCGCCGCGGCGCCGCTGGCCGAAGCGCCGGCCGACGCCGCGCAGCGCATCGGCAAGATGCTCGCCGGCGGCGGCTGGAAGGTGCGCCTGCAGCAGCGCGAAGGCGGCTGGATGGTGGCCGCGAAGGCCGGCGCCGCCAACAAGCTGGGGTACATCGCGGCCCACAGCGCCATCGTCCTGGTCTGCGTCGGCGGGCTGCTCGATGGCGACCTGATCGTGCGCGCCCAGATGCTGTTCAACGGCAAGACCCCGTTCACCGGTGGCGGAATGATCGCCGACGTGAAGCCGGAGCACCGGCTCTCCGCCAGCAATCCGACCTTCCGCGGCAACCTGCTGGTGGCCGAGGGAACGCAGTCCGGCACGGCGGTCCTGAACCAGTCGGACGGCATCCTGCTGCAGGAACTGCCGTTTTCGATCGAGCTGAAGAAGTTCATCGTCGAGTACTACTCCACCGGCATGCCCAAGCTGTTCGCCAGCGACATCGTGATCCACGACCGCGAGACCGGCGAGAAGATCCCCGCCCGGGTCGAAGTGAACCACCCGGCGCGGCATCGCGGGATCGAGATCTACCAGTCGAGCTTCGACGACGGCGGCTCCAAGGTGCGGCTGAAAGCCGTGCCGATGAACGCGGCCGGCAAGCCGTTCGAGGTCGAGGGCACGATCGGCGGCAGCTCGCAGCTGGTGCGGGGCGCCGGCGCCGACCAGATGACGCTCGAATACACCGGGCTGCGGGTGATCAACGTGGAGAACTTCGCCGGGGACGGCGCCGGGACCGACGTGCGCAAGGTGGACCTGCAGCAGTCGCTCGAGTCGCGCCTGGGCGCAGCGAACAAGACCGTGACCAAGAAGGAGCTGCGCAACGTCGGCCCGAGCATCAGCTACAAGCTGCGCGACGCGGCGGGCCAGGCGCGCGAGTTCAACAACTACATGCTGCCCGTGGAGATGGGCGAGGGCGTGCCGGTGTTCCTGATGGGGATGCGCGAGACGCCGGCCGACAGCTTCCGCTACCTGCGCGCGCCCGCGGACGACCAGGGCAGCATCGACGGTTTCGTCCGGCTGCGGCTTGCGCTGCTGGACCCGGCGATGCGCGAGGAAGCCGTGCGCCGGTACGCCGAAAAGGCGACCGACGGCTCGCGCCCCGAACTGGCGAGCCAGCTGACAGCGTCGGCCTCGCGGGCGCTGGCCCTGTTCGCCGGCGCCGTGCAGCCGACCAAGGACGGCGTCGCCAAGGGCGGCCTGCAGGCGATCTCCGAGTTCATGGAAGCCAACGTGCCCGAGGCCGAACGCGGCCGCGCCGGCGAGGTGCTGGTGCGGATCCTCAGTGGCGCCTTGTTCGAGCTGGCGCAGATGACGCGCGAGCAGAACAAGCTGCCGCCGCTGGAGCGCGACGAGAAAACCCAGGCCTTCATGAACCAGGCGGTGCTGGCGCTGAGCGACGCCAACTTCTATCCGGCGCCCGTCAGTTTCCAGCTGCAGGACTTCACCCAGGTGCAGGCCAGCGTGTTCCAGGTGACCCGCAGCCCCGGCCGCAACATCGTCTATCTCGGCTGCGCCTTGCTGATCCTGGGGGTCTTCGCGATGCTGTATGTTCGTGAGCGCCGGGTCTGGGTCTGGCTGGCGCCCCGCGACGGCGCGACCCAGGCCACGATGGCTCTCTCGAGCAACCGCAAGACGATGGACACGGATCGCGAATTCTCCGTGCTCAAGGACAAACTCATGGGGCTTACAGCATGAACACCGCCACCACCACGACGACCTTCGACCTGAACGAGGGATTTTTCTCCCGCCGCAACTGGCTGGACTGGCTGTTCGCCGCCCTGGTCGCCGCCGGCGGCCTGTTCGCTTTCTCGCAGTACGCGGCATACATGGACGTCTACGAAAAGGGCATCCTGGTGGCGGCGGTGCCGGCCGCGATCTGGATCGGCTGGTTCTGGCGCCCCTTGCGCGTGCTGATGTTCGTGGTTGCCGCGTTTGCGCTGCTGGGTGTCGCTTCCTACCAGGGCAACCTGGCCCGTGCGGACAGCGTGTTCTGGTTGAAATACTTCCTGTCCAGCCAGTCCGCCATCCTCTGGATGAGCATGCTCTTCTTCATGAGCACGATCTTTTATTGGCTGGGCATGGTCTCGCGCGGCGAGGGCGCCGCGATGTCGGCCATCGGATCGAAGCTGGCCTGGGCAGCTGTTGGAATGGCGCTGATCGGTTCGCTCGTGCGCTGGTACGAAAGCTATTTGCTCGGCCCCGACATCGGCCATATCCCGGTCAGCAACCTGTACGAAGTGTTCGTCCTGTTCTGCTGGCTGACAACGGCGTTCTACCTGTACTTCGAGGACCAGTACCGCACGCGCGCGCTCGGCGGCTTCGTGATGCTGGTGGTCAGCGCCGCCGTGGGCTTTCTGCTCTGGTACACCGTCGTGCGCGAAGCCCACGAGATCCAGCCGCTCGTGCCGGCGCTCAAGAGCTGGTGGATGAAGCTGCACGTGCCCGCGAACTTCATCGGTTACGGCACCTTTGCGCTGTCGGCCATGGTCGCATTCGCGTACCTGATCAAGCAGCAGTCGGTCGAGACCCGCTGGTACAAGCTGGCGCCGCTGTGGCTGCTGGGCGTGGTGCTGTGCTTCGAGCCGGTGGTGTTCCGCAAGACGGTGGAAGGCGGCAGCAGCTACTGGGCGGTTTATTTCGGCATCTCGGCGCTGATCGTCGGCGCCATCCTGTTCGGCCGCCGGCGCATCGCCGCCAAGCTGCCGGCGCTCGAGGTGCTGGACGACGTGATGTACAAGTCCATCGCCGTCGGATTCGCGTTTTTCACCATCGCGACCGTGCTGGGCGCGCTCTGGGCAGCCGAAGCCTGGGGCGGCTACTGGAGCTGGGACCCCAAGGAAACCTGGGCACTGATCGTCTGGCTCAATTACGCGGCATGGCTGCACATGCGGCTGATGAAGGGCCTGCGGGGGACGGTTTCGGCCTGGTGGGCCCTGGTGGGGCTTGCCGTCACGACGTTTGCCTTCCTCGGCGTGAACATGTTCCTGTCGGGGCTTCACAGCTACGGCACCTTGTGAACGCGGCATGCTGATTTCGGCAGGCGCGCAGGCGCGCTTGGCCCTGTCGGCTCTGCGGGTTCCTGAATCCTTGCCAGAATGGCCCGCGTATCCAGAACGACGGCCGGGGGGTTCCCGGCCAGTTTTGCAACAAGGACACAGCCATGCTGATCAAGAGCCACCGCGACGGTTTCATCCACCCGGTCTCCAGCGAGATCACCCCCGAAGCGATCTACCGCAACCGGCGTGAGCTGATGCGGTTGATGGCCGGTGGAGTCGCCGGCGCGGCGCTCGCTTCCTGGGCCGGCCGGCAGGCCATCGCCCAGGTGCAGAAGCCCGGCAAGCACGCCGCGATCGCGGCCGGAAAATCCGCCGTCCCGGGCGCCGCCACCATGGAGAAGCTGACGGAGTACAAGGACGCCAGCAGCTACAACAACTACTACGAATTCGGCACCGACAAGGCCGACCCGGTCAAGAACGCGCACACGCTCAAGACCACGCCGTGGACGGTGGAGATCGAGGGGCTGGTGAAGAAGCCCGCGAAGTACGCGCTGGAAGACCTGATGAAGCTGAGCGCCCAGGAGGAGCGGATCTACCGCCTGCGCTGCGTCGAGGGCTGGTCGATGGTCATTCCCTGGGTCGGCTACTCGCTGAGCAAGCTGATCGAGAAGGTCGAGCCGCAGGCCGGCGCGAAGTACGTGGAGTTCATCAGCCTGGCCGACCCGAAGACCATGCCCTACGTCGGCTCCCGCGTCCTGGACTGGCCGTATGCCGAAGGCCTGCGGCTGGACGAAGCCATGAATCCGCTGACGCTGCTGGCCTTCGGCATGTACGGCGAGGTGCTGCCCAACCAGAATGGCGCGCCCGTGCGGCTGGTCGTGCCGTGGAAGTACGGCTTCAAGAGCGGCAAGTCGCTGGTGAAGATCCGCTTCACCGACAGGGAGCCGAAGACGGCATGGAACAAGGCCGCGGCCAATGAATACGGCTTCTATTCCAACGTGAACCCCGACGTGGATCATCCGCGCTGGAGCCAGGCGACCGAGCGTCGCATCGGCGAAGACGGGCTGTTCGCCAGGAAGCGCAAGACGCTGATGTTCAACGGCTACGAGCCGCAGGTGGGACAGCTGTACGCCGGCATGGACCTGAAGAAGAACTTCTGATGGCCGGCGCCCTGGTCAGGCGCCGTTCACCGGCGGCGCTGCTTCTCCACCCGGCGGCCAAGCCTGTCCTGTTCCTGCTGGCGCTGCTTCCGTTCTCCTGGCTGTTCTACGGAGCCGCCACCGACCAGCTCGGCGCCAATCCGGCGGAGTACCTGATCCGGGCCACCGGCGACTGGACCCTGCGCTTCCTGTGCATCACGCTGGCGGTCACGCCGCTTCGGGTGATCACCGGGGCGCCCGCGCTCGCGCGGTTCCGGCGCATGCTGGGGCTGTTCGTGTACTTCTACGTGGTGCTGCACCTTCTGAGCTACAGCTGGTTCGACATGGGCTTCGAGGTGGCCGACATCGCCAAGGACATCGCGAAGCGGCCCTTCATCCTCGTGGGCTTCAGCGGTTTCCTGCTCCTCACGCCGCTGGCCCTGACCTCGTTCAACCGCGCCGTCAAGGCGATGGGAGCCAGGCGCTGGCAGGCGCTGCACAAGCTGGTCTATCTGATCGCAGGATTGGCGTTGCTGCACTTCTTCTGGATGCGCGCCGGCAAGCGCAACTTCGCCGAGGTCGCCGTCTACGCCGCCATCATCGGCGTGCTGCTCGGCTGGCGCCTGCTGCAGTTCTTCAAGAAGAAGCGTGCGGCATCAGCGGCGCCGGGGCCCGGCGCGCTCTCCAGGCGCTAAGGCAGGAGGCGCTCGCCCCGCATCTGGTCCGCCGCGCTTTCCCGCTCGCGGATCAGGCGGACCTGACCGCCGTCCACCAGCACTTCCGCCGCCCGGCCACGGCTGTTGTAGTTGCTCGCCATGCTCATGCAATAAGCGCCGGCCGACATCACGGCCAGCAGGTCGCCGGACTGGACGCAAAGCATGCGGTCGTGGCCGATCCAGTCGCCGCTCTCGCAGACCGGCCCGACGACGTCGTAGCGGATGGCCTCGCCACTGCCTTCCCTCACGGGAACGATCGCGTGGAAGGCCTGGTACATCGCCGGCCGCGGCAGGTCGTTCATGGCGGCGTCGACGATGCAGAAGTTCTTCTGCTCGCCCGGCTTGAGGTACAGCACCTCGGTCAGGCAGACACCGGCGTTGCCCACCAGGGAGCGTCCGGGTTCGATCATGAACTGCCGGTCGCCGAAGCCGCGCGCATCGATCTTCGCGAACAGCTCGCCCCACAGCGCATCCGCCTTGGGCGGCTCGTCGCCGTTGTAGTTGATGCCGAGCCCGCCGCCGAAATCGATGTGGGGCAGGGGAATGCCGGCCGCTTCCACCGCCTCGACCAGGTCCAGCACGCGATCCATCGCGTCGAGGTAGGGCTCTTCGGCCGTGATCTGCGAGCCGATATGGCAATCGATCCCGACCACCCGCAGGCCGGGGAGGGCGGCGGCCCGGCGGTAGGTTTGCAGCGCCCGCTCGTGCGCCACGCCGAACTTGTTGCCCTTGAGCCCGGTCGAGATGTAGGGATGGGTCTTGGGGTCGACGTTCGGGTTGACGCGAAGACTCACCGGCGCGGTCTTGCCTTCGGCCGTCGCCACCGCACTCAGCACTTCAAGCTCCGCTTCGCTCTCGACGTTGAAGCAGCCGATGCCCACACGCAGGGCGCGCTGCATTTCCGCGCGGGTCTTGCCGACACCGGAAAAGATGATGTCGCCCGGCGCCGCGCCGGCTGCCAGCGCACGCTCGAGTTCGCCCTCCGAAACGATGTCGAAGCCGCAGCCGGCGCGCGCGAACACCTGCAGCACGCCGAGCGAGGAGTTGGCCTTCATCGCATAGCAGATGCGCGCCTTGCGGCCCGCAAACCCGCGCTGGTAAGCGGCGAGCGCCTCCAGCATCGCGGCCTTGGAGTAAACGAACAGCGGCGTGCCGTACTCGCGGGCCAGCGTGGCCAGCGGCAGGCCTTCGACGCAGAGTTCGCCGCCAACGAGATCGAAGTGGGGGCGGCCGGGAAGCAGGGATGGGATCATTGAGGGATCGGCAGGGGCGAGGCGGTGCCGGTTGCAGGTGGTGCGGAGGCGGGGCTGGCAGGCGGTGTCGCGGTCGCGGGCCGGATGGTTTCCGGCAAGGTGGCGCGTCCCTGCGCGGCGGGCGCCGTGGGCAGGAACAACGGGCCCTTCTGGCCACAGGCGGCGAGCAGCGCGACCACGCTTGCCGCAAGGGCAAGCCGGCGCGTGCGGGCGCTCACTAGAATTTGGCAAACATTCGACATGGTGAAATTGTAATGACCGACCTGGAATTCATGGACCGCGCCGAGGCGCTGCTGGCTAGGATCGAGGCCAGTTGCGACCGGATCAACGACGAATCGGACGCGGACGTCGACAACCAGCGGGTCGGCGGCATGGTGACGCTCTCGTTTCGAAACGGCAGCCAGATCATCGTCAACCTGCAGAAACCTCTTCAGGAGGTGTGGATGGCGGCCAAGGCCGGCGGCTTCCATTACCGGTTCGACGGCGCCCAGTGGAGCGACACCAAGGGCCAGGGGGAATTCTTCGCCAACCTGGCCCGCTACGCGAGCGAACAGGCCGGCCAGCCCCTGAAGTTCGAGGGCTGACCGCCGGGACTAGTTGCGGAACAGGTCGAGGATGCTCTTGCGCTCGTCGGTTGGCGGCAGCGGCTGGCGGGCCGGCGGCAATCCATCCGAGTTCAGCAGGCTCTTGTCCTCGGGCACGGGCGGTGGAGCGCCGCCGCTGCCGGGCGACGTCCCCAGGCTGCTGACGCCGCCGCCGCGCGCGTACTCTTCGTAGTACCACTCGCCGCCCATGTTGACGACGCCTTGCGGCGCCGCCGGCTCCATCACCGGCACGCCCTTGAGCGCGGTTTCCATGAAGTTGATCCAGACCGGCAGGCTCAGGCCGCCGCCGGTTTCGCGGTCGCCCAGCGAGCGCGGCGTGTCGTAACCCATCCAGACCACGGCCACCAGGGTCTGGTGGAAGCCGTTGAACCAGGTGTCGATCGAATCGTTGGTGGTGCCGGTCTTGCCATACAGGTCGGGCCGCTTCAGGTCGCGCTGGGCCCGGGCGGCGGTGCCTGAACGCGCCACTTCCTGCAGCAGCCGCTCCATGATGAAGGCGTTGCGCGAGTCGATGGCGCGCACCGATTCGTTGGGCAGCGGCGGCTGGCTTTCCACCAGCGCCTTGCCTCTCTGGTCGGTGATCTTGGTGATCAGCCAGGGGTTGATCCGGTAGCCGCCGTTGGCGAAGACGGCGTAGCCCATCGCCATCTGCATCGGCGTCACCGAACCCGCACCCAGGGCCATGGTCAGGTAGGGCGGGTGCTTTTCCGCATCGAAACCGAAGCGGCTGATCCAGTCCTGCGCGTTCTGCGCTCCCACGGCCTGCAGGACGCGGATCGAGACCATGTTCTTGGATTTCGCCAGCGCGGTGTGCAGCGGCATCGGACCTTCGAACTTGCCGTCGTAGTTCTTCGGCTCCCACGGCTGGCCGCCGGTCACCCCGGCGTCGAAGAACAGCGGGGCGTCGTTGACGACCGTGGAGGGCGTGAAGCCTTTTTCCAGCGCCGCGGAGTAGATGAAGGGCTTGAAGCCCGAACCCGGCTGGCGCCACGCCTGGGTCACGTGGTTGAACTTGTTCTTGTTGAAGTCGAAGCCGCCGACCAGCGCGTGGATCGCGCCGTCGCGTGGGTCGAGCGCCACGAAGGCGCCTTCCACTTCGGGCAGCTGGGTGATCTCCCAGGTGTTCTTGGGCGTCTTGGCGATCCGGATCACCGCGCCACGGCGGATCTTGATCTTGGGGGGCGCCTTGTCGGACAGGCCGGACTGCGCCGGCATCAGGCCCTGGCCGACGATCTCGATGTGTTCGCCGGTCTGGCGCACGGCGACGATCTTCTTCGGATTGGCTTCGAGAACGACCGCCGCCAGCACGTCGCCGTTGTCGGGGTGTTCGGCCAGCGCGTCGTCGATGGCGTCTTCCGCGTCCTTGGGATCGGCGGGCAGGTCCACGAATTCCTCCGGTCCGCGGTAGATCTGGCGGCGCTCGTAATCCATGATGCCCTTGCGCAGGGCCCTGTACGCGGCGTCCTGCTCGTCGGCCTTCACCGTGGTGAACACGTTCAGGCCGCGGGTGTAGGTTTCGTCCCCGTATTGGGCGTAGACCAGCTGGCGGACCGTTTCGGAGATGTACTCGGCGTGGACCTTGGTGTTGTCGCCGCCGCTGCGGACATGCAGTTCCTGCTTCTTGGCGGCTTCCGCTTCAGCCGCCGTGATGAAGCCGTTGTCCGCCATCCGCTCGATGATGTACTGCTGGCGCGCCCGGGCCCGACTGGGATTGCTGATCGGGTTGTAGGCGGACGGCGCCTTCGGCAGGCCGGCGAGCATCGCCGCCTCGGCGATGGTCAGGTCCTTCATCGGCTTGCCGAAGTACGCTTCCGACGCCGCGGCGAAACCATAGGCGCGGTTGCCCAGGAAGATCTGGTTCATGTAGATCTCCAGGATCTGGTCCTTGGAGAGCATGTGCTCCAGCTTGAACGTCAGCAGTACTTCGTACAGCTTGCGCGTGAAGGTCTTCTCGGTCGACAGGTAGACATTGCGGGCCACCTGCATCGTGATCGTCGATGCACCCTGGCTTTTCACCCGTCCCAGGTTGGCCAGCGCCGCCCGGACCAGGCCCTTGTAGTCGACCCCCCCATGCGAATAGAAGCGCGCGTCCTCGATGGCCAGGACGGCGTTCACCATCACCTTGGGGATGTCGCGGATCGGCGTCAGGTTGCGCCGCTCTTCGCCGAATTCCCCCATCAGCACACCCTCGGAGGAATAGACGCGCAGCGGCAGTTTTGGACGGTAATCCGACAAATCGGAGATATCGGGCAGGTTTGGGTAGGCAACCGCAAGCGCGACACCTACGATGGTGGCAATGCAGAGCACGGCCCCGAGCAACAGCCCGCCGCACCAGAGGAATACGCGCAACAGTCGGCCCCGCCAGGTCAGCGGCGACGACTTACCCGACGCCGAGCCGGACGAATCGGAGGTGGAATCAGGGGGCATAGGTGTCCAGGTAAGGTCCCGCGACGATTATAGGAACGGCCTTCCCGGGGCATGCGGGCGTGGCGCGATCGGGTGGCGCCAGCACACCGGAGCGCGTGGCGAGTCGCGCATTATCGCAGGCCAACGCGTCGGTTTTTGGCAACGATTGACTAAGCCCGAATAGGAAAATCCCTTTGAGAGACAAGGACGTTGCTGCTAGCATTCAAGTGATTTCTTAACTTTGTTACCTCGCGAAATCCGAGGTATCAGGAGACCGTTGTGAGCTTTCTGGGGTCGTTGTTTAGCCGCCAGCCGGCGCCTTTGCTGGGCCTGGACATCAGTTCGTCCAGCGTCAAGCTGGTGGAGCTGGGTCGGGACAGGGAAGGCAACCTGGTCCTGGAACGCTGTGCGATCGAGCCCCTCGAGCGGGGCTGGATCACGGACGGCAATGTCGAAAAATTCGAAGAGGTCGCCGAGGCGATGCGGCGGGTGGTCAAGAAAAGCGGCACCC
The DNA here is from genome assembly GCA_028291885.1 of Ramlibacter sp. Lineage (GTDB taxonomy): Bacteria > Pseudomonadota > Gammaproteobacteria > Burkholderiales > Burkholderiaceae_C > Ramlibacter. Next base: position 16,028 of record JAQGNJ010000325.1, read on the forward strand.
GAACCCGCAACGTCGCGATGGCGCTGCCGCCTTCTGCCGTGATCACCAAGAAGATCATCCTGCCCGGTGGCATGAGCGAGCAGGACCTGGAGGTGCAGGTCGAAACCGAAGCCAACCAGTACATCCCGTTCTCGCTGGACGAGGTCAGCCTCGACTTCTGCGTGATCGGGCCCAGCCCGACCTCCGCCGGCGACGTCGAGGTGCTGATCGCCGCTTCGCGCCGGGAAAAAGTCCAGGACCGCCAAGGCCTTGCGGAAGCAGCCGGTCTCAAACCGGTCATCATCGACGTCGAGTCCTATTCGTCGCGCGTTGCCGCGGGGCGGCTGATCGAAGCCTTGCCCAACCGGGGCGTGGACACGATGGTGGCGCTCTTCGAAGTTGGCGCCTACACCACCAGCATGCAGGTGATCCGCAACGACGAAGTCCTGTACGACCGCGACCAGGCCTTCGGCGGCGCCCAGCTGACGCAGCTGATCGTCCGGCAATACGGCTTCTCGCCCGAAGAGGCCGAGACCAAGAAGCGCAACAGCGACCTGCCCGAGGACTACGACTCCGGCGTGCTCAAGCCCTTCGTCGACAGCATGGCGCAGGAGATCGCCCGCGCGCTGCAGTTCTTCTTTACCAGCACGCCGCACAACCGGGTCGATTACGTGATGCTCGCCGGCGGCTCCTCCGCGCTGCCCGGGCTGACCGAGACCGTGACCGCGCAGACGTCCTTCCCGTGCATGCTGGCGGATCCGTTCGAGGGCATGCAGATCGGCGAAGGCGTGCGCGAAAAGAAGATGCGGCGTGAAGCCCCGTCCTACCTGACGTCCTGCGGATTGGCCATGCGGAGGTTCCTGCAGTGATCCTGATCAACCTGCTGCCGCACCGCGAGGCCGCACGCAAGCGCCGGCGCGATGCCTTCTACGCCACTCTCGGGGTTTCGGCCCTGATGGGTGGTGTCATCGCGGGGGCCATCTTCCTCTGGTACGCCGCCCAGATTTCCAGCCAGCAAAGCAGGAACGTGGTGCTGCAGACCGAGATCAAGCGGCTCGAGGGCCAGATCAAGGACATCGCCGCGCTGCAGGAAGAAATCGCCGCACTGCGTGCACGGCAGCAGGCGGTCGAGGACTTGCAGGCGGACCGCAACCTGCCGGTGCATCTGCTCAACGAGCTGGTGCGGCAACTGCCGGACGGCGTCTACGTGACCAGCCTGAAGCAGGAGAACCAGGTTGTGTCCATCAACGGCATCGCGCAATCGAACGAGCGCGTGTCCGAACTGCTGCGCAACTTGAGCAATAGCAGCCAGTGGCTGACCCGGCCCGAACTGGTCGAGATCGTCGCTGCCAATGTGGCGCTCGGCAAGGAGCAGCGCAGGGTGGCCAATTTCCAGATGAAGATCCGGCTGCTGCGGACCAGCGAAGCGCAGAAAGCCGCCGCGCCCGCCAGTGGCGCGTCCGCTCCGGGGAAGACCTGATATGGCAAGCAAGTCAGTTCCAAAACTCGATGTGGCTGCCCTGCAGCAGTCGCTGCAAGCGCAATTCCGGGGGCTCAATCCCAACGACCCGTCGTCGTGGCCGGCATTTCCGCGATTCGCGCTGTGCCTGCTGCTGCTGATTGCGATCGTCGTCGCGCTGTGGTTCGCCTGGCTGAGCAGTTCCGATGCCGAACTCGAAGCCGAGCGCGCCAAAGAGGTCGCGCTGCGGGAGGATTACAAGAAAAAGCTGATCCAGGCCGTGAACCTGGACGCCCTGAAGAAGCAGCGCGAACAGGTCCAGCAGTACGTCACCCAGCTGGAGAAGCAGCTTCCCAGCAAGGCGGAAATGGACGCGCTGCTGTCGGATATCAACCAGGCGGGTCTCGGCCGCAGCCTGCGGTTCGAACTGTTCCGTCCGGGCCAGGTGAGCGCCAAGGAATACTACGCGGAGCTTCCGATCGCCCTGCGCGTTTCGGGTCGCTATCACGACGTCGGCTCCTTCGCGTCGGATATCGCCAACCTGTCGCGGATCGTGACGCTGAACAACCTCGCCATCGTTCCCGGGCGCGACGGCACGCTGCAAATGGAAGCCACGGCCAAGACCTTCCGGTACCTGGATGGGGACGAGGTCGCGGCGCAGCGCAAGGCTGCCAACCCCGGAGCGAAGAAGAAATGACATACCGACGCGCCGGCGCGTGCGCCTTACTGATCGTTGTGCTTGCCGGATGCACCTCCTCAGGCGACGAAGAACTGCAGCAGTGGATGACGGAACAGCGGGCCCAGACCAAGCCGCAGGTCCAGCCGATCCCGGAGCCCAAGAAGTTCACGCCGCGGGCTTACACCCAGGAAGCGGCCATCGATCCTTTCAGCAACCAGAAGCTGACGCAGGCCCTGAAGCGCGATTCCGCCCAGGCCAGCGCCAATGCCGCCCTCGTAGCGCCCGAGCTGGCCCGTCGCAAGGAGCCGCTCGAAAGCTTCCCGCTGGACGCGATGGCGATGGTCGGCAGCTTGGTGAAGGAAGGGCAGCCGGTTGCCCTGATCAAGGTCGACAACCTGCTGTACCAGGTCAAGCCTGGCAACTACCTGGGCCAGAACTATGGACGGATCACGAAGGTGGGAGAAACCGAAGTGTCGCTGCGCGAGATCGTGCAGGACGCCGGCGGTGAGTGGATCGAGCGCACTGCCAAATTGGAACTGCAAGAGAGGTCAAAATGAACAAACATAACTGGACGACGTTGCGGCGAACGTGGCAAGTGTGGGCAGGCCTCGTGCTGGCCGCCCTGGCGTTCGGCGCACAGGCCCAGAACGCCGTGGAAGCGGTGACAAGCTCTGTGCAGGGCGGTGTCGAAGTTGTCAAGGTGGACTTTTCCCAGCCGCTGGATGCCGTCCCTGCGGGGTTTGCGATCCAGGCCCCGGCGAGGATCGCCCTGGACGTTCCGGGCGCGTCGAACGGACTGGGACGCTCCACCGTCGACATCAACCAGGGCAACGTGCGGTCGGTGAACGTCGTGCAGTCCGGCGATCGGACGCGCCTCGTCCTGAACCTGAAAGCGCCCACGGCATACAAGGCCCAGCTGGCCGGCAAATCGCTGATCGTCACGCTCGAGCCGGTGGTCAACGTCGCCCCGGCGCCCAGCAGTGCACCTGCCTTCGCCGAAAGCCGCAACCGCGACACCCAACCTCTGCGCGATCTCGACTTCCGCCGCGGGCCGGACAGCTCCGGCCGCGTGATCGTCGACCTGCCGAACAACCAGGTGGGGGTCGACATCCGCCAGCAGGGGCAGACCCTGGTCGTGGAATTCCTCAAATCCACCCTGCCGGAAGGACTGCGACGCCGTCTCGACGTAACGGACTTCGGAACTCCCGTGCAGACGGTCACCACGTTCCAGACCGGCGACCGCGTGCGCGTCGTCATCGAGCCCAAGGGCGCCTGGGAACACAGCGCCTACCAAAGCGACAACCAGTTCGTGGTCGAAGTGCGGCAGCAGAAGGTCGACCCGACCAAGCTGACGCAGGGTCCAGGCTACAGCGGCGAAAAACTCTCCCTGAACTTCCAGAACATCGAGGTGCGCTCGCTGCTGCAGGTGATCGCCGACTTCACCAACTTCAACATCGTGACGTCCGATTCGGTGACCGGCGCAGTGACGCTGCGGCTCAAGGACGTCCCCTGGGACCAGGCGCTCGACATCATCCTGCAGGCCAAGGGCCTGGGAATGCGCAAGACCGGCAATGTGCTCTGGATCGCACCGAAGGACGAGATCGCATCCAAGGAAAAGCTGGAGCTGGAATCCCGCGCGGCCATCCAGAACCTCGAGCAGCTGCGAACCCAGTCGTTCCAGCTCAACTACACAAAGGCCGCGGAGATCGCCGCGCAGTTGACCTCGGGCACAGGCGCTGCCCGGATCCTGAGCATTCGCGGCAGCGTCATTGCGGAGCCGCGCACCAACCAGGTGTTCGTCACCGACATCCCCAGCAAGCTGGAACAGGTGCAGCAATTGATCGGCAAGCTCGACATCGCCGTGCGCCAGGTCCTGATCGAAGCCCGGATCGTCGAGGCATCGGATACCTTCGGCAAATCCCTGGGCGTAAGGCTGGGCGGCAGCGACCTGCGCGGCCGTGCCGGAGGTGACGCGGGTTACGCGGTCGGCGGCGGCAACCGGGTCGCCCTGGGCGGCACGTACAACGCAGTGGCTGCCACCACGGGCGAAAGCAGCGGAATCATGGACACGTTGAACACCACGTTCGTGAACCTTCCTGCCGTGGGGCAGGGTGGCTTCACACCGTCCAGCTTTGCCATTTCGTTGTTCAGCTCCGCGGCCAACCGGTTCCTGGATCTCGAACTGTCGGCCCTGGAGGCCGACGGCAAGGGCAAGCTCGTTTCCAGCCCGCGCATCGTGACAGCGGACCAGACGAAGGCTTCGATCGAGCAGGGCACGGAATTCCCCTATCAGCAGGCAACTTCGAGCGGAGCCACGGCGGTCTCCTTCCGGCGCGCGACGCTGCGGCTCGAGGTGACTCCGCAGATCACGCCGGAGGGCAACATCATCCTGGACCTGGACATCAGCAAGGACAGCCGTGGTGAAACAACTGCCGCGGGCATCGCCATCAACACCAAGCACATCAAGACCCAGGTGCTGGTCGAAAACGGCGGCACGGTCGTGATCGGCGGCATCTTCGAGCTGACGGAAACCGAGAACGAAGCACGGGTTCCGCTGCTGGGAGACCTGCCTGGGGTCGGCAACCTGTTCAAGAACCGTCAGCGCACGTCGAGCAAGCAGGAAATGCTCGTCTTCATCACCCCGAAGATGATCGCCGACCGCGCTGCCGCGCGTTGATTCAGAGACCAGTCATTCAAATCCGATCGAATCCACATTACGAGTTCACCATGCGATTCTTCTCTTACCTGACTACTTTGCTGTTCGTAGTACTGCTTGCCGCTTGCGGGGGCGGTGGCGGCTCGCCAGGGCAGAACGGCACCGCGCCGCCACCGGCGCTGTTTACGACGGCTCCGCCGACCCTGACACTGTCCGTCGGCAGCGCGCAGGAGTTCGCGGTCCAGGGCGGCGCTGCTCCGTACACGGCCGTCAGCAACAACTCGGCGATCGCCGTTGTGGGCATGAGCGGAGGCAGGATCACGCTGGGCGGCGTCGCCCCAGGCACGGCCACGATCACGATCCGCGATGCAGCAGGAGCGATCAACACGGTGGCCGTGACCGTCGCGGTCCAGCCGCTGTTCACGACAGCACCCGCCGCTGTGACACTGGGCATCGGGAGCGCGGGCGCGCAAACCTACAAGATCGGTGCCGGCTCGGGTCCGTACACCGCGACCAGCAGCAATGTCAACGTCGTCACCGCAACGGTCGGCACCGACAACAACCTGCTTCTGACGGGCGTCGCCGCGGGCACGGCAACGGTCACGGTGCGCGACAACTTCGGAACGACCGTGAACATTCCGGTCACGGTCGACGGCGGCGTCAAGCTTCCCCTGTTCAGTTCCGCGCCGTCCGCGGTGACGATTGCGATCGGCTCGTCGGCGAGCTACCTCATCGGCGGCGGCACGGCTCCGTACATGGCGACCAGCAGCAACACCAACGTCGCGACCGTGACGCTGTCCACCGGCGGAAATCTGACGATCAATGGCGTGGCTGCAGGGGCGGCGAACATCCTGATCCGGGACGCCGCTGGTGCGACGCTGACGCTGGCCGTCACCGTGGGCGGCGGCACCCTGACGGTCAATCCGAGCAGTGCAACGGCCTTGATCGGCGACGTTCTGGTCGCGAAGGTGACGGGCGGCCGCGCTCCGTACACCGCGGTGGTGAGCAACCAGTCCGTGGCCGACGCGACGATCGGCGCCGATGGCGTCCTGCGGGTCACGCTCAAGCAGCAAGCTGCAAGCGTGCCGGTCCTGATCACCGACGCCAACGGGCTTTCGACGAGCTTCACGGTGACGTCGTCTGCCGGCCAGCCGTCGATCCAGATCTCGCCCATGACCCTGGCGATCTCCGAACTGAGCACGGAAGCAGTGACCCTGCGTGTCTACGGCGCAAGCGGCACCATCTCTGCGTTCAGCAGTGACACTTCCCTGCTGCAGGCGACGGCGAGCAACGACACGGTGACGGTCAACACGGGGAGCAAGGGCACGCGCTGCGTCACCGCAGACACGCCGGTGACGATCTCGGTGGTGGACTCGACCGGCGCCCTGGCGACGTCCGTCATCACGATCCGCAACAGCACTGTCAGCGGCCCCGGCGCGGCTTGCCCCTGAGTTTGCTGGTTGCACTCGTCGGACTTCCCGGGTCCGGCAAATCCACCGTCGGGCGGCAACTCGCCCGACGGCTGGAGCTCCCCTTCACAGACACAGACCACGTGATCGAGCAGCGGATCGGCTGCTCGATCCGTGAGTTTTTCGAGCGCGAGGGCGAGCCCGCCTTCCGCGATCTCGAGCAAATCACGATCGATGAGCTGGTGCGCAGCACCAAGGGCGTGCTCGCCACCGGCGGCGGTTCGGTGTTGCGGCAAGCCAATCGCGAGGTCCTGCGCGGCAGCAGCAAGGTGATCTACCTTCGCTCGACGCCGGAAGAAGTGTTTCGCCGCGTCCGTCGCGACAGCGGACGTCCGCTCCTGAACGTGCCCGATCCGATGGCGCGCCTGCGGGCGCTGCACGCTGAACGTGATCCGCTGTATCGGGAAACGGCGCACATCGTCGTCGAAACCGGCCGCCCGTCCGTGGCCAGGCTGGTGACCATGATCCTGGCGCAGCTGGCGCGGGCTGGCGTCATTCCCGGTCGCTGACTCGCCTTGCAGGCTGCAGCGGGCTCAGCGCCTTAAACTTGCGGCCATGTCCGCAGCCACCCGCTCTTCATCCCCCCACCGCGTCGCCATCGAACTGGGCGATCGCAGCTACCCGATCGACGTCGGCGCCGGACTGCTTGGAGACGCGGCCACGTGGTCGTCGACGCCCGCCGCGACTTGCGCCCTGATCGTCACGAACGACACTGTGGCCCCGCTTTACGGCGAACGCCTCGCGGCGATGCTGCGGCAGCGTTATCGCGACGTGCATACGGTGGTGCTTCCCGATGGCGAGGAGCACAAGGACTGGCAGACGCTGAACCGGATCTTCGACGCATTGCTGCAGCACGGCTGCGACCGCAAGACCGTGCTGTTCGCCCTGGGCGGAGGGGTGGTTGGCGACATGGCGGGATTTGCGGCCGCGAGCTACATGCGAGGTGTGCCTTTCGTGCAGGTGCCGACGACGCTGCTGGCGCAGGTCGACTCGTCGGTCGGCGGCAAGACGGCGATCAACCACCCGCTGGGCAAGAACATGATCGGCGCCTTCTATCAGCCCCGGCAGGTGATCTGCGACCTGGACACGCTGCAGACGCTACCGGCGCGGGAGCTGAGCGCCGGGCTGGCGGAGGTGATCAAGTACGGGCCGATCTCGGACCTGGAATTCCTCTCGTGGATCGAAGCCAACGTCGATGCGCTGATGGCGCGCGAGCCGGCTGCCCTGTCGCATGCGGTCGTGCGCAGCTGCGAGATCAAGGCCTGGGTCGTCGGCCAGGACGAGCGTGAATCGGGACTGCGGGCAATCCTCAATTTCGGCCACACCTTCGGCCATGCGATCGAAGCCGGTCTGGGCTATGGCGAATGGCTGCATGGCGAAGCGGTCGGCTGCGGCATGGTGATGGCGGCCCGCCTGTCGCAGCGGCTGGGCGGCGTCGACGAGAGCTTCGTCGAGCGCCTCACGACCTTGATCCGCAGGGCGGGATTGCCGGTGCAGGGACCGCAACTCGGCGCCGCGCGCTATCTGGAGCTGATGCGCGTCGACAAGAAAGCCGAGGCCGGCGAGATCAGGTTTGTCGTGATCGACAGGCCGGGGCACGCCACCGTTCGCGGCGCGCCGGACGCGCTGGTGCGCGAGGTGATCGAGCAGTGTTGCCGCCAGTAGCGCGAGGCCTTGCGCCCTACGCCTGCGATCCGGCGCTGTCGCGCGGCCGCCGCCACCCGGAGCAGGCGGCGCCGACGCGCACGGACTACCAGCGCGATCGCGACCGCATCGTGCATTCGACAGCGTTCCGGCGGCTGGTCTACAAGACCCAGGTTTTCCTCAACCATGAAGGCGACCTGTTCCGCACGCGGATGACGCATTCGCTGGAGGTCGCGCAGCTCGGACGTTCCATTGCCAGGTCGCTGCGGCTCAATGAGGACCTGGTGGAGGCGGTGGCGCTCGCGCACGACCTGGGCCACACGCCTTTCGGCCACGCCGGGCAGGACGCCCTGGACGATTGCATGCGCCCGCACGGCGGCTTCGAGCACAACCTGCAGAGCCTGCGGGTCGTCGACCGGCTCGAGGAGCGCTACCCCGATTTCGACGGGCTGAACCTCACGTTCGAGGCGCGGGAAGGCATCCTGAAGCACTGCTCGCGCAGCAATGCGCAGCGGCTCGAACTCGCGGAGCCGGGCGGCGTCGGGCGTCGTTTTCTCGAGCGACGCCAGCCTTCGCTCGAGGCGCAGCTTTGCAACCTCGCCGACGAGATCGCCTACAACGCGCACGACATCGACGACGGCGTGCGTTCGGGATTGATCACGCTGGAGCAACTTGGCGAGGTCGAACTGTTCGACCAGCATGCCCGGGAGTCGCTGGCCGACCATCCGGCGCTGCAGGGCCGGCGGCTGTTGTACGAGTCCATACGACGGATGCTCAGCGCGCAGGTCTACGACGTCATCGACGCGACTGCCGCCGCGATCGCGCAAGCCGCGCCCGCCAGCCCCGACGATGTCCGCGCCAGCGCACCGCTGGTCCGCTTCGGCGACGCCATGCGGGAGCGTTCCAGCGCCCTCAAGAGCTTTCTCCTGCACAACCTGTACCGGCATCCGCAAGTGACGCAGACCACGGCGCAGGCCAAGCGGGTCGTCCGCGAGCTGTTCGACGCCTATTGCGCCGACCCGGCGCAGATGCAGGCCGGCTTCGCCGCACGGACGGACACGTCGCGTGCCGTCGCCGACTACATCGCCGGGATGACGGACCGGTTCGCCGCCCGGGAGCATGAGCGCCTGACGGGCAGCAGGTTGCTGCCTTGACCTCCGGCATGAGGCGCTTCGAGCCAGCCTGGCTGGTCATCCTGGCAGGCGTGTGCGCTGCCCTGCACGTGGGCAAGCTGCCGGCGGCCCTGCCGGTGCTGCGGGACGCACTGGGCGTCAGTCTGCTGCAGGCGGGATTCCTGCTGTCGCTGGTGCAGCTTGCGGGAATGACGCTGGGGCTCGCCGTCGGACTCGTTGCCGACGGGCTGGGGCTGCGCCGGACCATGCTCACCGGCCTGTGGATCCTCGCGGGCGCCAGTGCCCTGGGCGGCTGGGCAGACCAGCCGGCGCAGTTGCTGGTGCTGCGAGCGGTCGAGGGCCTGGGCTTTCTGCTGGTCACGATGCCCGGGCCGGGGCTGATCCGACGGCTTGTCGGCGCGGGGAGGCTCAGTGCGACCCTGGGGATCTGGAGCTCGTTCATGCCGCTCGGCACGGCGCTGGCATTGCTCGGCGGACCCGTGGTGATGGCCTGGTTCGGCTGGCAGGCGCTCTGGCAACTGCTCGCAGCCCTCACGGTTCTCATGGCGATCGCGGTGACGACCGCGGTCCCTGCGCCCACGGCTCATGGGGCAGCCGCGCCCATTCCGGCCGGCTGGTCGGTCCGGCTGCGGGACACCTTGACAGCGCCGGGACCCTGGCTGGTCGCGCTGTCGTTTGCCGTGTATTCGGCGCAGTGGATGTCGGTGATCGGCTTCCTGCCATCGATCTATTCGCAGGCGGGCCTCGCTTCCGGCCTGACGGCCGTGGCGACCTCGCTCGCGGCCGCTGTCAACATCGTCGGCAATGTTGCATCCGGTCGTTTGCTTCAGCGCGGAGTCGGGCCGGACCGGCTGCTGCTCGCCGGCTTTGCTTCGATGGGGCTGGGCGCCTGGATCGCCTTCGGTCCCGTGGCGGCGCTTTTGCCGTCGCCCAGTGCCGCCGTCGTGCGCTACGCCGCGGTGCTGGTGTTTTCGGCGCTGGGCGGGATGATTCCCGGCACCCTGTTCTCGATGGCTGTGCGGCTCGCACCGGATGAGCGGACGGTTTCGACCACCGTCGGCTGGATGCAGCAATGGTCCTGCTTCGGCCAGTTCGCCGGCCCGCCCGTGGTTGCATGGGCGGCGCATCGCGCCGGCGGCTGGAGCGGGACCTGGCTGGTGACGGGCGGCTGCGCCTTGTTCGGGATGGCGCTGACGCTTGGCGCGCGCAAGCGGTTGCGGGCGGCTGGCGCCGCACCTTGAACGCTGGTCCGCCTAAAATCCGGCCATGCCGCGCGCAACACGGAGGAGCGAATGAGTTTCCTCGACCAACTCAAGATCCAGGCCGGCGCCGTCAAGAGCCGCCAGGACCAGGAGCAGGCCCACCACGACGTCAGTACCCAGGCCACGGAACACGCCTGCCAGACGGTGCTTTACTACCTCGAGGAGATGGTCCGGTCGCTGAACGTCATCGAGCCGGACGGGCCCAAGCTCAGTCTGGACGGCAAGACGCCCTGGCCGCCCATGAAGCTGGCCGGGTTCCGGATCGATTCGCGCAAGAAGACGCTGCGCAACCGGGAGGTGTTCGACTACATCGCGGTCGGCTGGCAGATCGTGCCGCGCGCCGGCCGGCCGGTCTCCGGCAGCGTCTCGGCCAACTTCCTGCCCGATCTCCAGCGCCTGGAAGCACGCCTGGCGACAGGATGGGTGCAGCACGAACGCCAGGAAGTTCGTCATCCCGAGAAGAACACGCTGCAGATGGTGCGCCTGGACTACACGACCCACTCGCGCGGCAACATCCGCGTGACTCCGGATCATGAGAACGCCATGCTTGCGTTCCGTCTCGCCAATCTCACGGGCTTCGGCCTGGCCAATACCAGCTGGCCGGTCGCGCAGATCCACTCCAACGTGCTGGACGAGCTGGCCAAGATGGTTTGCGGCCAGCCGAGCCGCTTTGCCTGATTCCATGGCGCCCAGCAATGAGGCCGTGCTCGCGGCGACGCGAGCCTGGCTGGAGCGGGCCGTGATCGGCCTGAACCTTTGCCCGTTCGCCAAGGCCGTCCACGCCCGGGGACAGGTCCGTTTCGCGCTGAGCATCGCCGATTCACCGGCCCAGGTCCTGGACGACCTGGCGGATGAACTCGCCGCCCTCGTCGCGTGCGACCCACAGGAGCGGGACACGACCTTGCTGGTGGTGCCGCACTGCCTGGAAGACTTTCTGGACTTCAACGACCTTGTCCGCCGCGGTGAGCGCCTGATCCGCAAGCAGGGCTGCGAAAGCGTGATCCAGCTCGCAAGCTTCCACCCGCGTTACCGTTTCGCGGACGCCGCCGAGGACGACGTGACCAACTTCAGCAACCGTTCCCCGTATCCGACGCTGCATCTGCTGCGCGAGGCCAGCATCGACAAGGCCGTGCGCGCGTTCCCGGATCCGGAGGCGATCTATGGCGCCAACCTCGACACCCTGAAGAAGCTGGGCGCGGCCGGCTGGGATGCATTGGACGTGGGGCCTGTCCGATGAAAGCTGCGCGCGCAAGCCCGGGTAAGAGCGTCGCGGACGCCACCGCACTCGACGCGGACATCCGTCCGGGGCAGTCGCTCGAGCTGCTCAAGGAACTGCACATCCTGACCCGCGAGGGCAAGCTCAATCAGGACTCCCGACGCAAGCTCAAACAGGTCTACCACCTGTACCAGTTCATCGAAAAGCTGCTGCTGGAACTGGAGACCGAAGCGTCGCCTGGCGCCGGGGCAAGCCTTGCCGACCACGGCGCCGGCAAGTCCTACCTGGGCTTCATCCTCTACGACCTGTTCTTCAAAAGCCGTCCGGGCGGACACATCTACGGCATCGAAACGCGTGCCGAACTGGTCGACAAGTCGCGTGAGCTCGCCGCGCGGCTCGGCTTCGAGCGGATGTCGTTTCTCAACGTGAGCGCGGCAGACGCGGCGGACAACGCGCAGTTGCCGCAGCAGATCGACGTCGTCACCGCGCTGCACGCCTGCGACACCGCCACCGACGACGCGATCGCCTTCGGCTTGCGCAAGCAGGCGCGCTTCATGGTGCTGGTTCCCTGCTGCCAGGCCGAGCTCGCCGGCTGCCTGCGGCAGAACAAGGCGCTGGCCCTGTCCAGGACGCCGCTCGCCGAACTGTGGCGGCATCCGCTGCACACCCGGGAGATGGGAAGCCAGCTCACCAATGTGCTGCGTTGCCTCTATCTGGAGGCGATGGGCTACCAGGTGACCGTCACCGAACTGGTCGGTTGGGAGCACAGCATGAAGAACGAGCTGATCCTGGCCCGGCAGACAGGTCGGAAGAACCAGGCGGCCGCGGCGCGGTTGCGGGCGCTGCTGGCGCAATTCGGGCTCGAATCCCTGGAGACGCTGCGCTATCCGCTTTCGTCGAGCTAACCGACTAGCTAATCGGTAGCTAATCGGGGTCAGACTCCAATACCATGGCTGGATGGCCCGTCTTCCGCGTCTCACAGTCCCTGGTTACCCGCACCACCTGATCCAGCGCGGAAACAATCGCCAGCCGATCTTCGCGACTGAAAGCGATTACGAGGCCCTCTTGTCGATGCTGGAGGAGAACGCGCGCCGGCTGCAGGTGGAAGTGCATGCTTACGTGCTGATGACGAACCACTTCCACTTGCTGGCGACTCCGGCGGCGCAGGAGGGGCTTCCCTTGCTGATGCAGGCCGTCGGCCGGGGCTACGTCCGGTATTTCAACCAGCGCCAGGGACGCACAGGAACCTTGTGGGAAGGGCGATACCGCTCGACCCTGATCGAAGCCGATCGCTATCTCCTGGCATGCATGGCCTATGTGGACCTGAACCCGGTGCGGGCCGGCGTCGCGCCCAGCGCCAGGGATTACCCGTGGTCGAGCCACCGGCACTACGTCGGCATCAGGAACGAGAGGCTCGTCACGCCGCATCCCTTGTACTGGTCCCTGGGCAACACACCTTTTGCACGCGAGGCCGCCTATGCCGAACTGGTCGACGCCGGAGTGAGCGAACAGCAGCAGCAAGCACTCACAGACTCGGCCTTGCGCGGTTGGGCGCTCGGGTCGCCGGACTATGTTGCCGACTTGCAAAAGCGCACCGAGCGCCGCCTTGCCAGACGCAAGCCCGGGCGGCCACCGGGTCCGCCGTCTTCTGAATCTGTCCCCGATTAATTCGATGTTGGCTTGAGCATCTTATAATTGGAGTCTGACCCCGATTATTTGACTTGGCGTTCTTGTTGCGGTGCAGTAAGCTAGCCCTCCCGCGAAAAAATCAGGAGTGCGCCATGACGACGGCTGCCGAAATTTCCTTCTTGCAAGAACACGGCCTTTATTCGGGCGCCAACGAACACGATGCGTGCGGCGTCGGCTTCGTCGCGCATATCAAGGGCGAGAAAAGCCACAACATCGTCCAGCAGGGCCTGAAGATCCTGGAAAACCTGGATCACCGCGGTGCCGTGGGCGCCGACAAGTTGATGGGCGACGGGGCCGGCATCCTGATCCAGCTCCCCGACGGGCTGTATCGCGAGGAAATGGCCAAGCTCGGAGTGGAGCTGCCTCC
>JAQGNJ010000334.1 GCA_028291885.1 Ramlibacter sp.
GGATGGCCTATGGCCTGCAGGACGTGGTGAACCAGCGCCGCATGATCGACGAGAGCCCCGCTGGCGAGGAGTTCAAGCATGTGCTGCGCGGCAAGCTCGACGCGCTGCTGGCGCTGGCCGAAGCGACCGACTGCCGTCGCGTGCGCCTGCTCGGCTATTTCGGCGAGCCGTCCCAGCCCTGCGGCAACTGCGACAACTGCCTGAACCCGCCAGCGGTGTGGGACGGCACGGAGGCCGCGCGCATGTTGCTGTCCACGGTGTACCGCGTGCAGCAGGCCCGTGGCATGAGCTTCGGCGCCGGCCACATCATGGACATCCTGCGCGGCAAGGCGACCGAGAAGGTGGCGCAATTCGGCCACGAGCAGCTGTCGACCTTCGGCATCGGCGCCGCGTTCTCGGAGCAGCAGTTGCGCGGCGTGCTGCGCCAGCTGATCGCGACCGGCGCGCTTGCAGTCGAGGCCGAGGCCTACAACACACTGAAGCTCACCGGGGGATCGCGCGCGGTGCTCAAGGGAGAGCAGCAGGTGACGCTGCGCGAGTCGATCAACCAGCCGGCCGGGCGCACGCGGACGCGGACACGCGACCGTGGTGCCAGTCGCGCGCCTTCGGCCGCGGCCGCGGGCCTCACCGACGCCGGGCAGCAAAGGTTTGCCGCGCTCAAGGCCTGGCGCACCGAGATCGCCAAGGAACACAACCTGCCCGCCTACGTGATCTTCCACGACGCCACGCTCGCTGCCATCGCCGCCCTGGCGCCGAACACCTTGCGGGAGCTGCAAGGCGTCAGCGGCCTGGGCGCGAGCAAGCTCGAAAAATACGGCGAAGACGTGCTGCGCGTGGTGGCGGGCGTCAGCGCGGACTGAGCGCGCCCGGCTGCAGGAAGCGGCCCATCCTGGCCGGCGACTTGCCGGAGACCAGCGCCTCGCCGATGCCCGGGACGCCGGCCTTGGCGAGCGACATCGTGGCCGCCGGACAGACGCCGGTGGCGCGGTAGCTCAGGGCCGCTGCCAGCCTGGCTTCCGCGGGGTCGCCCAGCGGCCGGCTGAAGTCGTCCGCGACCGGGCAGGTCGGCGCCATGCCGTCGCCATAGTCGCCGAAACCCTGGTTGTTCACGCCCTTGAACTGGACCGCGAAGTAGGTCGTGCCGCAGTTGTCCTGGGGCAGGAAGCCATAGGGCTTGCCGCAGGTGGTGTTGCCGATCTGGGTCACCTGAACGCCGACGCCGCGCAGGCCGTTGATGATGGCCTCGCTCGCCGAGCAGGTGTCGGGGCCGGTCAGCACCGTGACCCGCGAGAGCCCCAGCTGCGGCAGCGCCTGTCCGGGGGTGGTCGAAAAGCCGACGCTGGTCGAATAGAAGGGCGTGACGGTCTCGGCCTCGGTGAGCCGGAAGGGATTCTTGCCGTTGAACTGCAGCTTCTCGAAGAACGTGCCGGTGGTCGCCGCCGGAGTGGCGATCATGTAGGCCAGCTCGCTCGCGATCGCGAGCAGGCCGCCGCCGTTGTAGCGGATGTCCAGCACCAGGTCCTGCACGCCGTCGGCCTTGAACCTCGCCATCGCGGCGATCAGCTGCGCCTCCGACGGCGCGACGTGGTCGTTGAAGAGCATGTAACCGACCTTGCCGGTGCCGGTGTCGATCGTCTTGACGTTCTGGACCGGCATCTTCGCGATGTTGGCGGAGGAGAGCGTGACCAGCCGCACGCTGCCGTCCAGCTCCTGCAGCTTGAAGATGTGGCCTTGGCCGGCGGAGGACGGGAACAGCGCCGAGTTCAGGACATCGACTCTCGCGGCGTTCTCCACATCGACGCCGTCCACCGCGACGATCTTGACGCCGCGCGTGATGCCGGCGCGAGCGGCCGCGGTGCCGGGCTCGACATACGCGACGCGCACGTCGCGCGGGGGCTGCGGCTTGAGGATCGCCACCTCGAAACCGTAGCCGGCCTCGATGCCCGACTTCGTCAGCGCCTGCCAGGTGCTGGTCGGGTACATGAAGTGGAACTGGTCGCGCGGCTTGCCCGAGGGCGTGAGCGCGGGCGTGCGCAGCGCATCGAAGAAAGCCTGCGGCGTCGCGTAATTCGCGGCACGCACGGTGGACGGGATCTCGTCGAACCAGAGGTAGGTCTCGTCGATCCAGGCGCGGACCCAGCTCTTTTCCTGGGCCACGGTGCCGGGCTTGTCCGGATAGGGTCGGCCGCTGAAGGGATCGATGCCGGTGCGCGGCGCGGCGCAGAAGTTGGCGACGAGCGCGGAGCTTTCGATGGTGTCGGCGGGTGCGGCTGGCGAGGAAGTCGCGGCCACGGGATCGGTCGTCACGACCGGCGATGTCGCGGCCGGCTCGGCGGTGCTTTCACTGCCGCTGCCGCCGCCGCCGCACGCGGTCAGGAGCACGCCGGCAAGCACGGACAAGGCCGCGCAACCGTTCATTTTTCTGGACAACATGGCCTCGCCTGATGAGCTTGTGTCCGGCCAGTATAGGGAACGCCCCTGGCCGCGCGCCACCCGGGAAAGCCACGCGGCGCAGGAATTGGCCGCAGTGTGGCGCGCCGCCGACAGGCCCGCCGCGGCGCACGCCGCTACCTACTGCAGGAAACCGATGTTGCGCGCTTCCCGCACCTCGGGCTTGATGCGGTGCTCGGCCTCGAGCTGGTCGAGGAATTCGGCGGCGCTCAATTGCGCCGCCAGGATGTCGACCTGGCGCTTCACGGCCGCGAAGTCGCCGGGACACAGCTGCTCCAGCCGCGCGAGGCGCGCCGCGATGGCCGGCGTCAGCAAGCCGGCGTCGCCGGCCAGCGCCTCCGTCACGAACATCTTCTCGCGCTGCTGCGCGGTGAGCGGCCGGAACCTGATCTTGAAGGTGAAGCGCCGCAGCGCCGCCTGGTCGATGCGATCGAGCAGGTTGGTGGTGCACACGAAGATGCCGGCGAAGCGCTCCATGCCTTGCAGCATCTCGTTGACCTCGGTCACTTCATAGGTGCGCTGGGCGCCGCGGCGGTCCTGCAGGAAGCTGTCCGCTTCATCCAGCAGCAGCACCGCCTTCTCGTTCTCTGCTTCGCGGAACATCGCCGCCATGTTCTGCTCGGTCTCGCCGACGAACTTGCTCATGAGGTCGCTGGCCTGCTTGACCAACAGCGGCTTGTCCAGGCTCTTGGCGATGTGCTCCGCGAGCGCCGTCTTGCCGGTGCCGGGCGCGC
>JAQGNJ010000096.1 GCA_028291885.1 Ramlibacter sp.
GTATATTATGTTAAATCATGCCATCAGATCCACGGATCATTGCCGCTACGGGTCAGGGTGACCGGTGCGGGAAAAGCAGAATGCGCCGCCCCCTCTTTGAACCCAACGACGTCGTACGTCGCATGCAAGAGCAGACCGTTGACCACGGCAACATTCGCCTACGCCGCCCCGGATGTTCCACAAATAGAAAGGACGTCGCGAATCCGCGCCAAGCCCATGATTTTTATGCCCTTTCGTGTTAATTCCATCACATGGCCGACTTGCGCTTTGGAGCGGCTGAGCTTACGGTAGCAGCCACAAACACGAATTGTTTCTCTCAGGAGGGGAAAAAAGACATGCTCTGGCTTAAACCCAATCTCAGAAACAGCATCTACGGCCTGCTCGGCAACCCGCTTCCGCCTTCGGATTCGGTGCTTGAAAACGGAACCGAAGACATCCGCGAAGCCATGCTGGACGTGATGGGTGAAGCCGGCCAGAAGAACTACCCGAACGTCGCCCGCCGGATCCGCTACGCCAGCGACATCCAGGCGCTTTGGTACCTTCGCGGAGACCTGATGGCTGCGCTCGCCGCCCTCCACAGCGAATCCGTCGCACGCGACAAGATCGCCGCCGTCAGCGGCCGCTTCAATGGCCTGCTGCCCAACGGCCTGAACAGCCGCCCGAGCCCGCTGGTCGGCTGAGCGGCCTGCGCCGCTCCGGCACCGGCCTAGTGGCGGTGCCCCCACAACACGAACGCGTCCCGCCCTTCGACGGCAAGGTGCACCGGCGCACCCACCGGTAGCGCGACCTTTGTCGCCACGTGGCCGAACGGCAGGCGCGTGAGCACCGGGGCCTTGACCTTGGTGCGCAACCAGTCCATCACCGTCTGCAGCTTGAATCCCTTGTCGTGCGGATAGGGCTTGTAGTTGGTGAAATGGCCGAACAGGATCGCCTTCTGCTCGCCCAGGATGCCGGCATGCAGCAGCTGCGTCAGCATCCGCTCGATCCGGTAGGGGTGCTCGTGCACATCCTCCAGGAACAGGATGCCGCCCTTGACCTGCGGCATCCACGGCGTGCCGACCAGGCCCGCGAGGATGGCCAGGTTGCCGCCCCAGAGCGTCGCGCCCTTCACCTGCAACAGGCGCTCGCGCTGCTCGGAAACGGGAAGCTGCCAGCCGGCGCCCTCCCCCTGCCCGCTCACCAGGTCTTCGAAGCAGGCCTGCATGATGTCGTCGGGTTCTCCTTCGACGCCAAAGTCCTCGCCCAGCGCCGGGCCGGCCCAGGTGACGGCGCCGGTTTTCGCCAGGACCGCGTTCTGGAAAGCCGTGAAGTCGCTCAATCCGACGAAGCGCGTGCCCTTTTCGATCGCCTTCGCGACCGCTTTGTAGCGGATGCCCGGCAGGATCCGGGTCAGGCCATAGCCGCCCCGGGTGATCAGCGCGACGTCCGCGCCGCTGGCGGCTGCCCGGTGGATTGCAGCCAGGCGGGTTTCGTCGTCGCCGGCGAAGCGCATGTGGGTGGCAAAGACGGCTTCGTCGAGCTCGACTTCGTGGCCGAGGGCCTTCAGCCGGGCGACGCCGCGGCGCACGACCGCCTTGTCGCGCACCGCACTGGATGGCGAATAGATGTAGATATGTTTCTTCACCGGCGGAAGTATCCCACCGCCGCCCGCGCGATCGCCTCGCCGTGTTCCTGCACGAAGTGGCCGGCTTCGTCGATCACCAACGGGTCCGGGCAGCCGCGAATGACTTGCTGCAGGCCGCGCATCACCGGCGGGCCGAGCACCGGGTCCCGCGCACCGATCGCCATCAGGGTCTGGCCGCCCCAATCGCGTGACAGGAAGTCCCGGGCCTGGCGCGAAATCGCCGCGCCGTCCGCGTCGGGCGCGTCCGGCACCATGGGCGGGAAAGCGCGCAGCGCGGCGCGGTGGCCGCGGTCCGGGAATGGAGCGGCGTAGGCAGCGCATTCCTGCGCGCTCAGCTGCGGGTTGCCGCGAGCGAACAGGCGGGCGATGTCGAACTCGGGGTTTTTCGCGTGCATCTCGCGCCAGGAGACAAACCCTGGACCCAGCGGCGCGTCTCCCGTCCCCAGCGTGGTGTTCATCACCAGCAGGCCGTCGTAGCGTTGCGGCGCGTCCATCGGCAAGGTCAGTCCCAGCAGGCCACCCCAGTCCTGCACGACGAGGACGACGTTGCGCAGGTCGAGCTGTTCGACGAACTCCAGCAGCACCTGCCTGTGCCAGGTGAAGCCGTGGGCGCCGTCCTTTTTCGGCTTGTCGCTCTTGCCGAACCCGATCAGGTCCGGCGCGACGATGCGGTCGCCGGCCTCGAGGAAGACCGGGATCATCTTGCGATAGAGATAGCTCCACGCCGGGTTGCCGTGCAGGCACAGCCAGGTGCGCGGCGCGGTGCGCGGCCCTTCGTCCAGGTAGTGCATCCGCCAGCCGTTCAGCGACGGCAGGTCCTGGACGTGGTGCGGCGCCCAGGGATAGCCGGGCAGGCCTTCGAACCGTGCAGCGGGCGTGCGCAGCGCATCGTCGCGCAAAGGCTGTTGCGTCGCGCGCGATTCCTGCCGGCGCGAACGGAAAAAACCGGCCAGCAGGTCGCCGCATTCCTGCGCCAGCACCCCGCCTTCGACCTGCGTGTGGTGATTGAGCTGCTGCTGCCCGAACAGGTCGATCACCGAGCCGGCGGCGCCGGTCTTGGGATCGGCCGCGCCGTACACCACGCGTTTCAGCCTGGCGTGGAGCATGGCGCCGCTGCACATGGCACAGGGCTCGAGCGTGACGAACAGCTCGCAGCCGTCGAGCCTGTAGTTGCCGAGCGCCTGTGCGGCCGAACGCAGGGCGGCGATTTCGGCGTGGGCGGTCGGATCGTGGGCGGTCACGGGTGCGTTGCGGCCGCGCCCGATCACCTCACCGCCACGGACAACGACGGCGCCGACGGGCACCTCGCCCGCCGCCGCCGCCTCTCGCGCCAGCGCCAGCGCCTGCTGCATGAACTCCGCGTCGCTTGCCATCGCTGGCCTCAATGGCTCGCGCCCGCGCAGGCGGGCCTTGCTCCTGCCAGGATCACTTGGGATCGTCCGGCATCGGGCGAGGCTGCTGCATCTGGCTCTCCACCGCCTGCTGGAATTGCTTGACCGTCTGCTGCGGCGGCGCGGGCGGCGCGCCCGCCGTGGCAGGTATCCCGGTGACCGCCGGAAGAGCCGGCCCGGCAACGGACCCCAGCTGCTTCTTCGCCAGCACGCCGATCACCGCCACCACGATCAGCAAACCCAGGACACTGAACACTGCACGCATCTCAAGCTCCCATTCCGAGCCGGTCCATCCAGGCGGCCAGCTCACGTTGATCCTCGTTTCCCGCCGAATACATGGCCTTCAGCGCCGCATGCGATTCGGGCCGATGCTGATTGAGCTTGAGCTTGCACTGCACCTCGGTCACCTGCAGCTCGAAGCCGACGATGCCGGCCAGCATCTTGTGGGCGAACTCCTCGCCGAGCCCGCGCCACTGCTCCGCGTAGGCGGGCTCGTGGTCGCCGATCAGCTTTTTCAGCAGCCTGTCCTTGGCCAGCGGATCTTCGACCAGCCGCGCTTGCACCGCGCATTGCACGGCCAGGTAGTTCCAGCTGGGCACGCGCGCCAGGTCCGGATAGACCGTCGGCGAGAGATAGGCGTGCGGCCCGAGAAAGCTCACCAGCGCCTTCGGCCGCGCCCGCAGGTAGCGCCAGTGCGGATTCGGCTTGGCGCAGTGGCCCCAGAGCACCATTTGCGGATGCCCCGGGTCTGTCGAAGTCTCCAGGTGCAGCGGCAGGTGCGAGACGAAGGGAAAGCCCTCGTCGTCGGTCGAGACCAGGCTGGCCAGCGGATTGGCCCGCATCAGTTCCGACGCGATGCCTGGGTCGTCCGACTTGAATTGGGGCGGCTGGTACATGCGTCCATCGTACCCGCCAGTCCCTCAGTCGACTACTCCCACTCGATGGTGGCCGGCGGCTTGCTGCTGACGTCGTAGGTGACGCGGTTGATGCCGCGCACCTCGTTGATGATGCGGCTCGAGACCTTCTTGAGCAGCGCATAGGGCAGCTCGGCCCAGTCGGCGGTCATGAAGTCGCTGGTCTGCACGGCGCGCAGGGCCACCACATAGTCGTAGGTGCGGCCGTCGCCCATCACGCCCACGCTCTTGACCGGCAGGAACACGGTGAAGGCCTGGCTGGTCAGGTCGTACCAGCTCTTGCCGGTGGACGCATCGCGGAAATTGCGCAGTTCCTGGATGAAGATGTCGTCGGCCCGGCGCAGCAGGTCCGCGTATTCCTTCTTCACCTCGCCCAGGATCCGCACGCCCAGGCCCGGACCGGGGAAGGGATGGCGATACACCATCTCGGGCGGCAGGCCCAGCGCCACACCCAGCTCGCGCACTTCGTCCTTGAACAGGTCGCGCAGCGGCTCCAGCAGCTTGAGCCCCAGCTGCTCCGGCAGTCCGCCCACGTTGTGGTGGCTCTTGATCGTCACGGCCTTCTTGCTCTTGGCGCCGCCCGACTCGATCACGTCCGGATAGATCGTGCCTTGCGCGAGCCACTTGGCGCCCTTGTGGGCGCCGTCCAGGCCCGCCTTCAGTCGCGCGGCCTCGGCCTTGAAGACCTCGACGAATTCGCGGCCGATGATCTTGCGCTTGGCTTCCGGATCGCTCACGCCGGTCAGCTCGCGCAGGAAGACTTCGCTGGCGTCGACGCGGATCACCTTGGCGTGCAGCTTGCCGGCGAACATCTCCATCACCATGTCGCCCTCGTTCAGGCGCAGCAAGCCGTGGTCGACGAAGACGCAGGTCAGCTGGTCGCCGATCGCCCGGTGGATCAGGGCGGCTGCCACCGACGAATCGACCCCGCCGGACAGGCCGAGGATCACCTCCTCGTCGCCGACCTGCTTGCGGATCAGCTCCACCGCCTCGGCGACGTGATCGCGCATCACCCAGTCCGCGCGCGCCTCGCAGATGCCCAGCACGAAGCGCTCCAGGATCGCCCTGCCCTGCACCGTATGCGTCACCTCGGCGTGGAACTGGATGGCGTAGAAGCGGCGCGTCTCGTCGGCCATGCCGGCGATCGGGCAGCTTTCGGTCGATGCCATCAGCTTGAAGCCGGGCGGCAGCTCGGTGACCTTGTCGCCATGGCTCATCCAGACGTTGAGCATGCCGTGGCCTTCCGGCGTCGTGAAGTCGGCGATGTCCGCCAGCAGCCTGGTATGGCCGTGGGCGCGCACGGCTGCAAAGCCGAACTCGCGCGTGTGGTGGCCTTCGACCTTGCCGCCCAGCTGGTGGGCCATGGTCTGCATGCCGTAGCAGATGCCCAGCACCGGCACGCCGAGCTCGAACACGGCCTGCGGAGCCTTGTCGGTCGTGTCTTCGTAGACGCTGGCATGGCTGCCCGACAGGATCACGCCCTTGAGCAGGCCGTCTTTCGCGTACTCGCGGATCCAGTCGTCGCCGACGTCGCAGGGATGGACTTCGCAGAACACGTGGGCTTCGCGCACGCGGCGCGCGATCAGCTGCGTGACCTGGGAGCCGAAGTCGAGGATGAGGATTTTCTGGTGTTGCATGGCGGTCTCAGAAACTGAGGCAGACGATGCCGCAGGATTTGGCGGCGGAGATCATTTTCCTGTCGAGCGAAGCGAGCTGCCCATTGAGCCGCAGCACCAGTTCGAGATAGGAGGCGTCGTAGAAAGTCAGGCTGTGGGTCTGGGCCAGTCGCGCGATCTGCGCCTGCCGGTGGCTGTTGGGCGGCGGGTCGAAGCTGATGTTGGCGGCCGCCAGCAGCTCCAGTCCCTTGTCGACGTGGGTGCTGGAAATGCGTTCGCGCATCGCGCCCATGACCAGCATGTTTCCCATTTCCCATGTCCACAGTTGCGGCGCGTGGAAGACATCGTTCGGCTCGACGGCGTGGAGGTAGAGCTCATGTGCCGCGTCGCTCGGTTCGTCGGGCATCACCCACGCGCCGGCGGCAGAGGCGTCGATGACGATGGGCTTCACTCCTGCCGGCCGGCGTCGCGCAGGCTCTTCCAGTCGGAAAAACCTTCCACCGCCGGCTTCACGCCGGCCTGGTAAGCCTTCAGGTCGGCCAGCGCCTTCTGGCGCAAGCGTTCGCGTTCTGCTTCCA
>JAQGNJ010000003.1 GCA_028291885.1 Ramlibacter sp.
GCGAGGCGCCGCCTTCCCCGTTTCGCGGATGGGCGTGAAGGGGTCGGCATCGACCGTGAGGTCCTTGCCGTTGATGTTCAAAGTGGCCATGGGAGCCTCCTGGCTCGTCGCTCGGGGAAGACGCGCACTCTACTGCGGCCGAGTTCCCCATGCAGCACGAGGGCCGCCGCACGGGTGCAACAATCGCGCCCATGAGCACGACTTCGAGCCACATCGCCGACCTGCGCAAGAGCTACGAGAAGGCCGAATTGAGCGAGGAGCACAGCCACGCCGATCCGCTGCGGCAGTTCGACCAGTGGCTCACCGAAGCCATCGCCGGCGCCGTGCCCGAACCGAACGCCATGACGCTGGCCACGGTCGACGGCAATCTGCGGCCCAGCACCCGCATCGTGCTGGTCAAGGGCTACGACGAGCGTGGGCTGGTCTGGTTCACCAACTACGACAGCCGCAAGGGCCGCGAGCTGGCCGGCAACCCGTTCGCGGCGCTGCTGTTCCACTGGGTCGAGCTCGAACGCGTGGTGCGCATCGAGGGGCAGGTGGAAAAGACCGGCGCCGACGAAAGCGACGCCTACTTCGCCAGCCGCCCGCTCGATTCGCGCATCGGCGCCTGGGCCAGCCCGCAAAGCCAGGTGATCCCCGGCCGCTCGGTGCTGGTCGCCAACGCGGCCAAGTACGGCGCGCAGTTCCTGCTCGATCCGCCGCGCCCGCCGCACTGGGGCGGCTACCGCCTGGTGCCGGACCAGTGGCAGTTCTGGCAGGGCCGCAAGAGCCGGCTGCACGACAGGCTGCGTTACACGTCGCGCGACGGCCAGTGGCTGCGCGAGCGGCTCGCGCCCTGAAGCATCCCATCACACACAGGCTGGCGCGGCCACGGCAGAATCGCCTGTCCACGCTTGCAGGAATCCAATGAAACCGATCTCAGTCCACGTCGTCGACATCGCCAACGGGGTCGTCGCGCGCGGCATGCGTGTGCAGGTCGTCGGCCTCGACGGCGACGCTGCCGAGATCGTCCTGGAAGGCACGGTCGGCAACAACGGCCTGGTCGAAGACCGGGAGAACCCCGACCACATCCCGCCCGGAAGCTACGAGCTGCGCCTGCATGTGGCCCAGTACTATCGCGACCGCGGCACGACGCTGCCCGGGCCGCCCTTCATGGACGTGCAGGTGTTCCGCTTCGGCCTGTCGGACGAGACCCAGCACTACCACCTGCCGGTGAAGCTCTCGCCCTGGGGCATGAGCCTGTTCCGCGGCGCCTGAGAGCCGCGCAGCGCAGCGCCGGGTTCAGGCCTTCACCAGCTCGGAGAAGGTCTTGCGGAACTTGGCGACCTTGGGCGCCGCGACGGCCACGCAGTAGCCCTGGTAGGGGTTCTTCTCGAAGAAGTCCTGGTGGTACTCCTCGGCCGGCCAGTAGTTCGACAGCGGCTGCACCTCGGTGACGACCGGCTTGCCGAACAGCTTGTCGCGCGTCATCTCGCCGATCATCTCCTGCGCCACCTGCTGCTGCTCCGGCGTCGTGTAGTAGATGCCGCTGCGGTACTGGCTGCCGGTGTCGTTGCCCTGGCGGTTCAGCGTCGTCGGGTCGTGGATGACGAAGAAGATTTCCAGGATCTGCCTGAAGCTGATCTGCGCCGGGTCGTAGGTGAGCTTGACCACCTCGTTGTGGCCGGTGGTCCCGGTGCACACCTGCTCGTAGCTGGGGCGCTGGACCTGGCCGTTGCTGTAGCCGGACTCGACGTCGGTGATGCCGCGGACCTTGACGAACACCGCCTCGGTGCACCAGAAGCAGCCGCCGCCCAGGACGATGGTTTGCAGGGTCGAACTCATGAAAATCTCCGCAGGAAACGTGGTCGGGGAACAGGCGGGCCATCTTACGCCCGGCCTTTTGCGCCGTGGTCCGCGCGGCCGGCGCGGCAGCCCGCCGCCGACACTCGCTTACATTCGCGCCATGTCCTTCGGCGAACTCAAACCCCTCCTCACCGCCCTGCTGCTTCCGCCGGCGGGCCCCTTGTTGCTGGCGCTGTTCGGCCTGCTGCTGATGGCGCGGCGCTGGCTGGCCGGCGCGATCGTCAGCCTGCTGGGCATAGCAACCCTGTGGTTCCTCAGCTGCAACGCGGTCGGCGTCGGTCTGGCCCACACACTGCTGCCGCAGGTGGAACCTCTGAACCTGCGGGGAGCGGCGCTGGCCGACGCGCAGGCGATCGTGGTCCTTGGCGGCGGCGTGCATGCGCGGGCGCCCGAGTACGGACGCGCCCAGCCCAGTGGCCCGACGCTCGAGCGGGTGCGCTACGGCGCCTGGCTGGCGCGGCAGGCCAAGAAGCCGCTCGCCTTCGCCGGCGGCGTCGGCTGGGCCGCGACGGGAACCGACACCGCTCCCGAGGCCGAGGTCGCCCGCAACGTGCTGCGCGACGAGTACGGCCTGGAGCTGCGCTGGTCCGACAGCCGCTCGCGCGACACAGCGGAAAACGCCAGGATGCTGGCCGACACGTTGCGCGGCGACAGGATCCAGCGCATCGTGCTCGTGACCCACGCCTCCCACATGCCGCGCGCCCGGGCCGCGTACGAAAAGGCCGGCTTCAAGGTGACGCCCGCGCCGACCGGTTTTGCCGCGCCGCGCGAACGCGAGTTGCTGGAATGGGTGCCGTCGGTGCACGGCCTGGACCTGTCGCGGCAGGTGCTGCGCGAATGGTTGGCGAACCGGGTGGGCGCCTACTGAGCGGTCGTTGACTGGCCCGTCAGCCGGGACTATATTACTAACCGGTCAGTCATTAATTCCCATGCCCTTTTCCAAGCTCCTTCCCGTGCGCTCCGACGACGTCCAGGCCAAGCGTGAGCGGCGCAAGGAAGCGCGTCCCGGCGAACTGCTCGAGGCCGCGCTCGACCTGTTCGTCGAGAAGGGTTTCGCCGCCACGCGCTCCGAGGAAGTGGCCGCTCGCGCCGGAGTCTCCAAGGGCACGCTGTTCCTGTATTTCCCGAGCAAGGAAGAGCTGTTCAAGGCCGTGGTGCGCGAGAACATCTCGGGCCGCTTCAAGGAGTGGAACGACGAGTTCGAGGCCTTCGAGGGCGACAGCGCCGACATGCTGCGCTACTGCATGAAGGTCTGGTGGGACCGGCTGGGCGCCGGCCGCGCCTCCGGCATCACCAAGCTGGTGATCAGCGAGGCCCGCAACTTCCCCGACATCGCCGCCTTCTACCAGGAGGAAGTGATCGTTCCCGGCCAGGACCTGATCCGCCGGATGCTCCAGCGAGGGATCGCCCGCGGCGAATTCCAGGTGAAGGACCTCGACTACGCGATCTACAGCCTGATCGCGCCGATGATCTTCCTGATCATGATGAAGCACTCGCTGTGCGTCTGCGTCCCGGGCGGCTATCCGCTCGACCCCGAGCGCTACATCGCGTCCCAGGTCGAAACCCTGCTGCACGGCTTGTGCAAGCGGCCGGGGGATGTTCCCGCCGCCGGGACCAAGCCATGAACCGCCGGGTCCTGCGCTGGCTGGCCGTCGCGGTCGCCGTGCTGGTGCTGGGCGCCGGGCTGCTGCGCGTGGTCTCCGCCCGCAAGGAGCAGCAGGAGGCGGTCGCCAGGGCCTCGCAACAAAAGGCCCAGGCGGTCGTGGAACTCGCGCCCAGCGACGTCGTCAGGGCGCAGCAGCGCGAGCTGTCGCAAGGCCTGCCGGTCTCGGGCTCGCTGCGCGCGGTGAACTCCGCGGCGGTCAAAGCCCGCGCCGCCGGCGAGCTGCAGGGCCTCACCGTGCGCGAAGGCGACGCCGTCAGGGCCGGCCAGCTGGTCGCCCGGATCGACGCGACCGAATACCAGGCGCGGCTGCGGCAGGCGCAGCAACAGGCCGACTCGGCCCGCAGCCAGATCGACATCGCGCAGCGCCAGTACGACAACAACAAGGCCCTGATGGACCAGGGCTTCATCTCCAGGAGCGCGCTGGACACGTCGCTGAACAACCTGCAGGCGGCGCAGGCCAACCACAAGGCGGCGGACGCGGCCGTGGACCTGGCGCGCAAGGCGCTGGACGACACGCAGCTGCGCGCGCCGATCGCCGGCGTCGTGTCGCAGCGCCTGGCCCAGCCCGGCGAACGGGTCGGCGTCGACGCGAGAGTGATCGAGATCGTCGACCTCGGCCGGCTCGAGCTTGAGGCCACGCTCAGCGCCGCCGATTCGATGGACGTGCGGGTCGGCCAGCAGGCGCGGCTGCAGGTCGAAGGCAGCTCGCAGCCGGTCGCGGCCCGGGTGGCGCGGATCAATCCCAGCGCCCAGGCCGGCAGCCGCAGCGTGCTGGTCTACCTCACGATCGAGAACGGCGCCGGCCTGCGCCAGGGCCTGTTCGCACAGGGAACGCTGGGCATCGGCCAGGCGTCGGCGCTGGCGATCCCGCTGTCGGCGATCCGCACCGACAAGCCCCAGCCCTATGTGCAGCTGGTCGAGGACAACCGCATCGCCCACAGGAGCGTGCAGACCGGCGCGCGCGGGCAGTCCGAAGGCGAGTTGATGGCCGCGGTGCAGGGGATCGCGCCGGGGGCGCTGGTGATCAAGGGCAACCTCGGCCCCTTGCGCGAAGGCACGCCGGTGAGGTTCACGGGCAGCCTCCTGCCCGGCCCGCTCCCGCGGCCGGCAGAGGGAGCCAGGCCGGCCCGCTCGCCCAGCCCCTAGGCGCCCGCCATGTGGTTCACCCGCGTCAGCCTGAAGAATCCGGTGTTCGCCACCATGGTCATGCTGGCCCTGGTGGTGCTGGGCCTGTTCTCCTACCAGCGGCTGAAGGTCGACCAGTTCCCGAACATCGACTTCCCGGTGGTGGTGGTCACGGCCGACTATCCGGGCGCGTCGCCGGAGATCGTCGAGAGCGAAGTCACCAAGAAGCTCGAGGAAGGCGTCAACTCGATCGCCGGCATCAACGCGCTCACCTCGCGCAGCCTGGAAGGCGTTTCGGTGGTGATCATCGAATTCCAGCTCCACATCGACGGCCGCAAGGCCGCCGAGGACGTGCGCGAAAAAGTGGCGGCGATCCGCCCGCTGTTCCGCACCGAGGTGAAGGAGCCGCGGGTGCTGCGCTTCGACCCGGCAAGCCGCGCGATCTGGTCGCTCGCCGTGCTGCCGGACCCGGCCCGCGGCCAGGCGATGTCGGCCGTGGAGCTGACCAACTGGTCCGACCAGGTGCTCAAGAAGCGGCTGGAGAACGTGCGCGGCGTCGGTTCGGTGAGCCTGGTCGGCGGCACACGGCGCGAGATCAACATCTACCTGAATCCGGCGGCGATGGAAGCGCAGGGCATCACCGCCGACCAGGTCGCCAACGCCGTGCGGACCGAGAACCAGGACCTGCCGGTCGGCGCCATCCGTTCGCTGGCGCAGGAGCGCATGGTGCAGATCGACGCCCGGGTCCAGCGGCCCGAGGACTTCGGCAAGATCATCGTCGCCCGCAAGGGCCCGGCGCCCGTGCGCGTCGAGCAGGTCGCGCGGGTCAGCGACGGCGCCCAGGAGATCGACAGCCTGGCCCTGTACAACGGCACGCGCACCCTGCTGCTGACGGTGCAGAAGTCGCAGGACGAGAACACCATCCAGGTGATCGACGGCCTGAAGAAGACCATCGCCGAAATGAAGGACCAGCTGCCGCCGGGCCTGCGGCTGGAACCGATCCTCGACGGCTCGCGGCCGATCCGGGTGGCCGTCGACAACGTGCGCCGCACGCTGGTCGAGGGCGCGTTGCTGACGGTGCTCATCGTCTTCCTGTTCCTCAATTCCTGGCGCTCCACCGTCATCACCGGCCTGACGCTGCCGATCGCGCTGATCGGCACCTTCCTGTTCATGGACGCCTTCGGTTTTTCGATCAACATGGTGACGCTGATGGCGCTGTCGCTGTGCGTCGGACTGCTGATCGACGACGCGATCGTGGTGCGCGAGAACATCGTGCGCCACGTGCAGATGGGCAAGGGCCCCTACCAGGCCTCGCTGGACGGGACGCAGGAGATCGGCCTGGCGGTGCTCGCCACCAGCTTCTCCATCGTCGCCGTGTTCCTGCCGATCGGCTTCATGGGCGGGATCATCGGCAAGTTCTTCCACGAGTTCGGCGTCACCATCGTCGCCGCCGTTCTGATCTCGATGTTCGTCAGTTTCACGCTGGACCCGATGCTGTCGTCGGTCTGGCACGACCCGGCGATCCATCGGCAGGGCGGCGACGGCCGCAAGACTTTCTACGACAGGACCATCGGCCGCGTCACCGGCTGGTTCGACAGCACGACCGAATCGCTGGCCGGAAGCTACCAGGCGATCCTGCGCTGGTCGCTGGGACACAAGCTCGCCACGGTCGCACTGGCGGTCGCGGTCTTCGTGTCCAGCATCTTCATGGTGCCGCTGCTCGGGACCGAGTTCGTGCCCAAGGCCGACTTCTCCGAGACCCTGCTGAATTTCTACACGCCGGCCGGCTCGTCGCTGGAAGCGACCGAGGCCAAGGCCAGGCAGGTCGAGTCCATCGTCCGCGAATTTCCCGAGGTGCGCTACACACTCTCCACCATCAACACCGGAAATGCAGCGGGCAAGATCTATGCGTCGGTCTACGTCCGGCTGGTCGACCGCAAGGACCGCAAGCGCAGCGTCGACCAGCTCTCCGGCGTGCTCCGCGAGCGGCTCAAGCAGGTGCCGGGCATCACCGTCACCCACGTCGGCCTGCTCGATTCGGTGGGCGGCAACAAGCAGATCGAGTTCTCGCTGCAGGGGCCGGACCTCAAGGAGCTCGAGCGGCTGGCCCGCCTCGTCAGCGAAAAGATCGCTCCGATCCCGGGGCTCGTCGACCTCGACTCCAGCGTCAAGGCCGACAAGCCGGTGGTCCAGGTCGACGTGCGGCGCGAGGCCGCGTCGGACCTCGGCCTGTCCGTGGCGCAGATCGCGGCTTCGTTGCGCACGCTGGTTGCCGGCCAGACGGTGGGTAACTGGCGCGCGCCCGACGACCAGACCTACGACGTCAACGTGCGGCTCTCGCCCGATGCGCGCAACGCGCCCCAGGACCTGGAGCGCCTGCCCTTCGCCACCGGCACGAACGCCGACGGCAGCTCCCGCATCGTGCGGCTGAACCAGCTGGCCTCGGTGAGGGAATCGACCGGTCCCAACCAGATCAACCGGCGCGACCTGGCGCGCGAAGTCGCGGTCAACGCCAACGTCGCCGACCGCTCGGCCGGCGAAGTGTCCAACGACATCCGCGCCCGGCTCGACGAGATCAGCTTCCCGCCCGGTTACCGCTACCAGTTCAGCGGCTCGACGCGCAACATGGCGGAGTCTTTCGGCTACGCCGTGTCGGCCCTGGCGCTGGCCGTGATCTTCATCTACATGATCCTGGCCAGCCAGTTCAAGAGCTTCCTGCAGCCCCTGGCGCTGATGACTTCGCTGCCGCTGACGCTGATCGGCGTGGTGCTGGCGCTGATGCTGTTCCGCTCGACGCTGTCGATCTTCTCGGTCATCGGCATCGTGATGCTGATGGGGCTGGTGACCAAGAACGCAATCTTGCTGGTGGATTTCGCGATCCGCATGCGCGAGCAGGGCATGGACCGCACCGAGGCGCTGCTCCACGCGGCGCGGGTCCGGCTGCGCCCGATCCTGATGACGACCCTGGCCATGATCTTCGGCATGGTGCCGCTGGCCTTCGCGCTGACCGAAGGCTCGGAGCAGCGCGCGCCCATGGGCCAGGCGGTGATCGGCGGCGTCGTCACCTCGTCGCTGCTGACGCTGGTCGTCGTGCCGGTCCTCTATTGCTACATGGACGACCTCGCGCAGTGGTTGCGGCGCAAGCTGGCCGCTAAGCCGGCGACGCCGGCGTCCGCGCCGGCCGGCGGCGGCACGGTGGCCCCGCTACCGGCCTCTAGAATCGACCGTTTGTCCTGAATGCAGTCCGGAGTCCCGTCCATGATGTCCAACCTCGAACAAGCCCGCTTCAACATGATCGAACAGCAGATCCGCCCCTGGGACGTGCTGGACCTCGAGGTGCTGGAGCTGCTGTCGACCGTCAAGCGTGAAGAATTCGTGCCGCCGGCCCACAAGGCGCTGGCCTTCGTCGACATGGAGATCCCCTTGCTGGGCAGCGAGGAAGAAGCGATGCGCAAGGGCCATTGCATGCTGGCGCCCAAGGTCGAAGCCCGCCTGCTGCAGGACCTGAAGCTCAAGCGGTCCGACCGCGTGCTGGAGATCGGCGCCGGCTCGGGCTACATGGCGGCGCTGCTGGCGCATCGCTGCGCCCGCGTGATCACGCTGGAGATCGAGCCGCAGCTGGCGCGCATGGCGCGCGAGAACCTGCAGCGGGCGGGCATCGCCAACGTCGATGTGCGCGAGGCGGACGGCGCCACCGCGGTGCCGGCCGAAGGCCCGTTCGACGCCATCCTCCTGAGCGGCTCGGTCGCCGAGGTGCCGCACCGGCTGCTCGAGCAGCTCAAGCTCGGCGGCCGGCTCGGCGCCATCGTCGGCATGGAGCCGATGATGCGCGCGACCTTCATCACGCGCAGCGGCGAGACCAGCTACGGCACGGCCCAGCCCTGGGACACGGTGGCGCCGCGCCTGGTGCATTTCCCCGAGCCCTCGCGCTTTCGTTTCTGAAGGTGTCGCAATGATCGATCAGGTCCGCCCTTCCGCCCTGGACGCCTGGCTGCAGTCGCAGCCCGCTACCGCCGTCGTTCTCGACGTGCGCGAACCCCAGGAGCTGCAGGTCGCGAGCATCCGGCCCGAGGGCTTCGAGCTGCTCGCGATCCCCATGAACGAGATTCCCGGCCGGCTGGCCGAACTCGATCCCGACCGCCCGGTCGCCTGCCTGTGCCACCACGGCGGCCGCAGCCAGCGCGTCGCCATGTACCTCGCCAGCAACGGTTTTTCCAGGGTCGCCAACGTCGCCGGCGGCATCGACGCCTGGTCGCTGGAGCGCGACCGGTCCGTTCCCCGATACTGATGGGCTGACACAAACGATTCCCGAGGACGGACATGAAAGTACTGCGGCTTCTTCCCCTGGCGGCGTTCCTGGGCGCGGCATTCACCGCCCCGGCGCATGCCCAGAGCCTGCTCGAGCTCTACGAGTCGGCCCGGGCGTACGACGCCGCCTGGCAGTCGGCCAAGGCGCAGTACGACGCCAACCTGTTCCGGGCCGAACAGGCCAAGGCCGGCATCCTGCCGAGCGCCAACCTGTCGGCGGGCGCCAGCCGCTCGCGGTTCGACGTCAACAACCCGGAGGTGGAGCGCGCCTTCGGCACGCAGAACGCCACCCTGAGCGCCTCGCAGCCCCTGTACCGGCCGGCGAACCTCGCGACCTACGAGCAGGGCAAGCGCCAGGCCGAACTGGCGCAGGCCCAGCTCACCGCCGCGGCGCAGGACCTGGTCATCCGCGTCAGCCAGGCCTATTTCGACGTGCTCGCCGCGCAGGACACCCTGGCCTTCGTGCGGGCCCAGAAAGCCGCCGTCGCCGAGCAGTTGGCGTCGGCCAAGCGCAACTTCGAGGTCGGCACGTCGACGATCACCGACACCCGCGAGGCCCAGGCCCGGCACGACCTGGTGGAAGCGCAGGAGATCGCCGCCGACAACGACCTGCGGGTCAAGCGCCTTGCGCTCGATACGCTGGTCGGCCGGGCGGAGGTGCAGCCCAATCCGATCCCCGTCCCGCCGGTGCTGCCGGCGCCGCAACCGGCCGACGTCAACGCCTGGGTCCAGCAGTCAGAAGAAGCGAGCCCCTCGATCCAGCAGGCCCGCACCAACGTCGAGATCGCCCAGCTGGAAACCGAGAAGGCCAAGGCCGGCCACAAGCCGACGCTGGACCTGACGGCCAACTACAACGTCACCCGCAACCAGAACGGCAGCGCGCAGACGGCCCTGAGCTCGCGCACCGGCAGCGCCAACGTCGGCCTGTCGTTCAACCTGCCGCTGTTCGCCGGCTTCGCGGTGGAGAACCGCATCCGGGAAACCCTCGCGCTCGAAGAGCGGGCCCAGGCCGACCTGGAAGCCGTGCGCCGCAACGTGGCCCAGGCCACCCGCACCGCGTACTTCGGCGTCGTGTCGGGCCAGGGCCAGGTGCGGGCGCTGCAAGCGGCCGAGGCGTCCAGCCAGAGCGCGCTGGAAGCGAACCGGCTCGGCTACCAGGTCGGCGTGCGGATCAACATCGACGTGCTCAACTCGCAGAGCCAGCTGTTCCAGACCAAGCGCGACCTGGCGCAGGCGCGCTACAACGTGCTGCTCGGCCACCTGAAACTGCGCCAGGCCAACGGCACGCTGACGCCGGAAGACCTCGCCAGGCTCGACGCCCTGCTGGCCGGACGCGGCTAGCCCGTTCTAACGGCCGGTTCGGCGCGGCGGACCAGCGCCAGCAGCGCCGCCGCCGTCTTGCGCGCCGCGCCGCGATGCGCGGTGGCGAAGGCGAGGCCGGCGGCGCTCACCTGCTGCTGGCGGGCGCGATCGGCGACCAGCGCCACGGCAGCGCGCACTCCCTCCTCGATCGTCTCCACCCGCAGCGCAGCGCCCGCCTCCTGGGCCAGTTGCGCCGCGTCGGCGAAGTTGAAGGTGTGCGGCCCCATCACGACCGGGCAGCCGCTGGCGGCGGCCTCGATCAGGTTCTGGCCACCGAGCTGCTCGAAGCTGCCGCCGAGCAGCGCCGCATCGGCCATGCCGTAGTACAGCGCCATCTCGCCGAGCGAGTCGCCGATCCAGACCTCGGCCGGCTGCGGCTCGTCGCTCCAGCTGCTGCGGCGGGAAACGGACAAGCCGTGCCTGTGCGCCAGCGCCGCAACCTCGTCGAAGCGTTGCGGATGGCGCGGCACGACCAGCCACTGCACCTCGTTTGCGACCGCGTCGGTTGCGCGGCGCGCCCAGCCCGCACGCTGCAGTTCCCGGTTTTCCTGGAGCACCTGGAAGAACGCCTCTTCCTCGCCTTCGCGGGAGCTGGCGAACATCACGACCGGACGCCCCAGCTGCTCGCGCCAGGCGCGGCCCCGCTCCAGCTGCGCGGGATCGGGCGCGGCGTCGAACTTGAGGTTGCCGAACACGCCGCCGACGGTGGCGCCGACGCGAGCCAGCCGCGTCGCGTCGTCCTGCGTCTGCGCCCAAGCCGCCGACAACGCGCCGTACGCCGGACGCGAGAGCCGCGCCAGCCGCAGCGCCTGCCGCATCGACTTGTCGGAGAGCCGCCCGTTGGCGAGCACCAGCGGCACGCCCTGCTCGACGCAGCCGGCCACCAGGTTGGGCCAGACCTCGGTCTCCATCAGCACACCGATGCGCGGCCGGAAATGCTGCAGGAAGCGCCGCACGGCGTGCGGCGTGTCCCATGGCAGCCAGGCCTGGGCGTCGCCCGGCTGCAGCAGCCGCTCGCCCTCGGCCCGGCCGGTGGCCGTGCCATGGGTCAGCAGGACGCGCACGCCGGGCTGTTGCGAACGCAGCTGTTCCAGCAGGATGGCGGCGGCGCGGGTCTCGCCCAGCGAGACGGCGTGGATCCAGATCCGGCCGCCGTCGCTGCGTGCCGGATAGACACCGAAGCGCTCGTCGACGTGCTGCAGGTAACCCGGTTCGGCGACGCCGCGGCGCCGCAGCTTGCGCCGCAGCAAGGGCTGGACGCCGGTCATCACCAGCGAGTAGAGCGGGCGGATCATCGGCCGCTCACCCGCTGCCAGGCGGTCCAGACCTGGTCCACCGATGGCGTGGGCTGCGCGAAGACACTGAGCTGGCGCCCGTCCTGTCGCGGCAACGGCCCGGTGCGCCAGGCCGTGTCGAAGTTGTAGATCTGCACGTGCGGCCGGTCGAGTGCAACGGCGATGTGGCTCAGGCCGCTGTCGACGCCGATCACGCCGGCGCTGCGGCCCAGGCGGTCGGCCAGCGCGCCCAGGTCCAGCCGCGGCCAGACCCCGGCCCGC
>JAQGNJ010000009.1 GCA_028291885.1 Ramlibacter sp.
GCGCGGCCGCTCCATGGGCCTGGCCGGCAACCTGCGCATGGAGCGTGGCCTCGTGCGGCGCTGTTTTCACCTGCGGCCCGGCAGGGCCAGCGAAACGGTCGAGGGCATCCGCGCCCTTGCCATCGACAAGGACCGCGATCCGCGCTGGAACCCCGCGCGCATCGAGGACGTGACGCCCGAGATGGTGGCGGCATTCTTCCTCAGCCCCTGGCCGGCGCACGCGCACCCGCTGCGACACCTGTCCGCCTGAGCGCCCCGCGCCTGGCGCCTCATCCGCATTCGTCTTTCCGCGGCTCGTGCGCACTTTTTTGCGCCATCGGCCCGGCGTTCCCGCGTCGATCAGGGTTTTTGCGGAGAAACCTGCGTTTTGCCCCGGCCTAAAATACTTTGCCACCTAAGTATTTTCCGGCCCATGACACCCGATCCCCAACCACACGACTTCACCTGGAGCGACAGCTTCGTGCTCGGCTACGCCCCGATGGACGAGGTTCACGAGGAATTCGTCGGCATCGTGGGCGCGATGAAATCCGCGTCCGATGCCGAGCTGCCGGCCTTGCTCGACGCGTTCGCCCGCCACGCCGCGGAGCACTTCGCGACCGAGGACGGCTGGATGACGCAGACGGACTTCCCGGCGCGGGACTGCCACATCGGCGAGCACGCGGCGGTCCTGGCATCGGTCCATGCGGTTCGCGGCCGGCTGGCGCAAGATGGAGATTGCGAGCCGGCGCGCCGCCTGGTCGCGCATCTCCAGGCGTGGTTCCCCGGCCACGCCGATTACCTCGACTCGGCGCTGTCGCACTGGATGTGCAAGCTGCGCTGGGGCGGCAAGCCGGTGGTGATCCGGCGCAACCTGGCGACGGCGGCGGCCGGCGCCTGCAATTGATTCAAGGAGCAGAACACCATGTTGACCCCGCAAGAAAATGACCTGCTCTGTCGAGTGGAAGGCGACGCGCCCATGGGGCAGCTGATGCGCCGGCACTGGACGCCCGTGTGCCTGATCGAGGAGGTCGGCGAGCCTGACGGCGCCCCGGTGCGCAGCCGGGTCTTCGGCGAAGACCTCGTCGTGTTTCGCGACACCGACGGCCGCGTCGGCGTGATGGACGAGCGCTGCCCGCACCGGCGCGCGTCGCTGGTGCTCGGCCGCAACGAGGAGGGCGGCCTGCGCTGCCTGTACCACGGCTGG
The DNA here is from genome assembly GCA_028291885.1 of Ramlibacter sp. Classification (GTDB taxonomy): domain Bacteria; phylum Pseudomonadota; class Gammaproteobacteria; order Burkholderiales; family Burkholderiaceae_C; genus Ramlibacter. The sequence goes on from JAQGNJ010000009.1 coordinate 1,184, forward strand.
AAGATGGACGTCGAGGGCAACGTGCTGGAGATGTCCTCGGAGCCGGCTGCCAGCGGCATGGCGGACAAGGTCAAGCACACCGCCTACCCGGTCAAGGAATGGGGCGGCGTCGTGTGGTCCTACCTGGGACCGAAGGACAGCATCCCCGAATTCGCGCCGCCGGCATGGGCGCCTCGCGCCGACGCGCGGGTGAGCATCGCCAAGGCGATCCTGCCTTGCAACTGGGCGCAGGTCCTGGAAGGCGCGATCGATTCGGCCCACAGCTCCAGCCTGCATTCGTCGGACATGGTGCCGGCGCGGGTCGACAGCGCAAAGGCAACCGACAAGGCCTGGCTGCGCCCGTCCACCGACAAGGCGCCGCGGCTGCAGGTCGAGCGGACCGGTTACGGTTTCCGCTATGCGGCGTTGCGCCGGCCGATCACCAATGCGGCCGTCAACGACTACGTGCGCTCCACGGTGTTCGTCGCGCCGGCGACGGTCCTGATCCCGCCGAACAACCTGTACAACGTGGCGAACGTCAACGTCGCCATGGACGACACCCATACCGCGTTCTATTTCATCGCCTGGGGCCATCCGGCGCAGACGCCGGAGACCGAGACCTGGCGCAAGTTCCTGGGCCAGACGCTGGGGATCGACCTGGACCCGACCTACCGGCCGCTGCGGACCATCGAGAACAATTTCTGGCAGAACCGCCAGGCGATGGTCGCGGGCAATTTCACCGGCATCACCGGCTTCCCGAACCAGGACGTCGCGATGTGGGTGACGATGGGTCCGATCGCCGACCGCACGCACGAGCGGCTGGGGGCGAGCGACCTGGCGATCGTCGAGTTCCGCCGCCAGATGCTCGAAGCCGTCCAGGCCTTCCAGAAGGACCAGACCGCCATCGGCACCGGCGCCGCGGCGGTCACGCCGGAGGTCTGCGCCTTCCAGGCCATCATTCCCAAGACCACCGACTGGCGCTCCCATGGCACGGCGTACGTCTGGCCCGACGGGGTCGAGCGGCCCGAACTCGAGCCGTCGTATTCGGTGGCGGCCTGAATTTCACACATCAAAACAGCAACCAGGAGATGAATCATGCAGCGTAAGTCCTTCGTCAAACTCGCTGCGGCCGCCCTGGTCGCGGTGCTCGGCGTGCCGCAGCTCGCGATGGCCCAGGCCTTTCCGAGCAAGCCGATCCGGCTGGTCGTCCCCTATGCGCCCGGCGGGCTGCCCGACACCGTGGCGCGGATTCTGTCGCAGCGCCTGACGGAGACGCTGGGCCAGTCGGTCGTGGTGGACAACAGGCCGGGCGCCAGCGGCGCTGTTGCCGCCTCGGTCCTCGCCCAGGCGCCCGCCGACGGCCACACCCTGCTCGTGACCGACGGCTCGATGCTCGCGATCGGCCCGCTGGTCACGCGCAAGATGGCCTACGACCCCGTCAAGGATTTCGCGCCGGTGTCGCTCGTCGGCACGGCGCCGCTGTTCCTCGCCGTGCATCCCAGCGTCAAGGCCGACAACCTGGACCAGCTCATCGCGCTGGCCAAGGCCCGGCCCGGAACGCTCAATTACGGCTCGTCGGGCACGGGAAGCATCCACCACCTGACGGCTGAAGCGATGAAGAACGGCTTCGGCATCTTCATCACCCATATCCCGTTCCGCGGCAGCGGTGCTTCGGTGCCGGCGATGATCGGTGGCCAGGTCGACATGGTGTTCGCCTCGCCACCGTCGCTGATGGGCTTCGTGAAGAACGGCCAGGCCAAGCTGGTCGCGATCAACTCGGCCACCCGCTCGCCGCTGGCGCCCAACATCCCGGCCCTGGCCGAGAAGCTGCCCGGTTTCGACTTCGCGTTCAACGTCGTCGTGATGGCCCGCACCGGCACGCCGCAAGAGGTGATCACGCGCATCAGCACCGAGATCGCGAAGATCGTCAAGCGTCCGGAAGTGATCGAGCAATTGCACATCGCCGGCGTCGAGCCCTCCGGCGGCTCGCCCGAGCAACTCGCCTCCGCGCTGAAGGCCGAGTCTGCGCGCGTCACCGCAGCAGCCAAGCAGGCCAACCTGAAGCCCGAATGAGCACTGAGCTGGTCCAGATGCCGCTGCGCATCCAGCATGCGCGGGACGTCGCCGAGGGTGTCCGCAGCTTCGAGCTGGTCCAGCCGGACGGCAGCGAATTGCCGCCGTTCACCCCGGGTTCCCATGTCACCGTGCGGGCGCCCAACGGCGCCCTGCGCAAGTATTCGCTGTGCAACAGCCCGGCGGAGAGGCACCGCTACCAGATCGCCGTCAAGCGCGACCCGGGCGGGCAGGGCGGCTCGATCAGCATGGTGGACCAGGCCCGCGAAGGCGACACGCTGCCCACGTCGCTGCCGGACAACGCGTTTCCCCTGGTCGACAACGCCAAGCGGCACCTGTTCATCGCCGGGGGCATCGGCATCACGCCCATCCTGTCGATGATCCGTTCGCTCCAGGAGGCGCCCGAAGCGGTGCCCTGGATGCTCTATTACCTCACCCGTTCGCCGGAAACGACCGCCTTCCTCGACGAGCTGGGCGCGCCGGCCCTGCGCAAGCAGGTGCGGATCCATCACGACGGTGGCGATCCGGACCAGGCGCTGGATCTGTGGCCCGTCCTGGAAAAGCCGAACGCCGGCCACGTCTATTGCTGCGGGCCGCGGCCGCTGATGGAGTCCGTGCGCGACATGACGGGGCACTGGTCGCCCCGCAACATCCATTTCGAAAGCTTCAACGAGGGCGGCGGCGTGCGGCCGGACGACCTGCCGTTCACGGTCAGGCTGGCGAAGTCCGGCGGCGCGTACGACGTGCCGGTCGGAAAATCGATCCTGCAGACCCTGCGCGAGCACGGCCACACCTGCGCTTCGTCCTGCGAGAGCGGAACCTGCGGAACCTGCCGCACAGGCCTGGTTTCGGGCGAGGCCGACCACCGCGACATGGTCCTCATGCCCGAGGAGATGCACAGCCAGATCATGATCTGCGTCTCCCGGGCCAAGTCGACCGAACTGGTGCTGGACCTGTGACCGGCCCGCGTCCCCTCAGGCTGGGCGTCGCGGGCCTGGGTCGCGCGTTCACCCTGATGCTGCCGACCTTCCTGCAGGACAACCGCGTGCAGCTTGTCGGAGCTTGCGACCCGCGCGAGGAAGCCAGGGCGCAGTTCGCGCGCGACTTCGCGGCGCCCGCCCATCGCAGCATCGAGGAGCTGGCCGCCGACCCGGCGGTCGAGGCGATCTACATCGCCAGTCCGCACCAGTTCCACGCCGACAACACCCGCACGGCCGCCGGGAGCGGCAAGCACGTGCTGGTCGAAAAGCCGATGGCCCTGACGCTGGCCCAGTGCGACGCGATGATCGCCGACTGCCGAGCGGCCGGGGTTCACCTGATCGTCGGCCACTCCCACAGCTTCGACGCGCCGTACCGGCTCGCGCGCGAGATCGTCGCGCGAGGCGAGCTCGGGAAGGTGAAGATGGTTCATGCACTGAACTACACCGACTTCCTGTACCGGCCGCGCAGGCCGGAAGAGTTGGACACGGCGGCCGGCGGCGGCGTGGTGTTCAGCCAGGCGGCGCACCAGGTGGACATCGTCCGGCTGCTGGTGGGGAGCCCGGTGACGCGCGTGCGCGCTGCGATGGGGTCCTGGGATCCGTCGCGGCCGACCGAAGGCGCCTATTCGGCGCTTCTGTGGTTCGACTGCGGCGCCTTCGCCAGCCTCAGCTACAACGGCTATGGGCACTTCGATTCGGACGAATGGTGCGGCGCAGTGGGGGAGATGGGGACGCCCAAACGCCCCGAAGACTATGGCTCCGCCCGGCGCCGGCTGGCGGCCGTCGGCACGCCGCAGGAGGAAGCAGCGCTCAAAGGCGCCCGCACATACGGCGGGCAAGCCTATGTCGCCGCGTCGCCACCAGCCGCCGACGCGCTCCCGCTGCACCAGCACTTCGGTCCGGTGATCGTCTCCTGCGAGCGCGGCGACCTGCGGCCGATGCCCGACGGCGTCTGGACGTACGGCGACGCCGCCCGCGAGCACCGCCCGCTGCCGGCGCCCGCCGTTCCCCGCAGCGAGGTGATCGACGAGCTGTACGCCGCGGTCGTCGACGACGTTGCGCCCGTGCACAGCGGCGAGTCGGCGCGGGCCACGCTCGCGGTCTGCCTGGCCTTGCTGGAATCGGCACGGCTGCAGGCGGACGTGCGGCTTTCCCAGGCATGAAGCGTCCCATCGTCAGGGACGCCGTCACGCGAGCTTCGCTGACAGAAGCCGAAATCGCCAGCAGCGCACTGCGCCATTGGCACGAAGCCGTCCCCGACGACCGGATGGCGCACCTGGTGAAGGACACCACCCGCGCCTTCCTGCGGGCCTTGCAGGTCCGGCTCGCAAGGCACGACGTGCAGCTCGGTCACTGGACCTTCCTGCGCATCCTGTGGCAACGCGATGGGCTGATGAAGCGGGAGTTGAGCATCGAGGCCGGCGTCGCCGAGCCGACGACGGTCACGGCCCTGCGCGCCATGGAGGCGCTCGGCTACGTGACGCTGGAACAGCAGCCGGACAACCGCAAGAACGTCTACGTGTTCCTGACACCGGCCGGCAAACGCCTGCGCAAGCTGCTCGTGCCGCTGGCGCAGGAGGTCAATGCGGTCGCCCTCGAAGGCGTGGACCAAGGCGACGTCGCCGCGACCCGGCGGGCCTTGCTGGTGATGCTGGACAACCTGGCCCGCGACGAGTGGAAGCAGGCCTGAAGCCGGTCAGCGGCTGCGGCTTTTCATCGCGCGTTCGACCTCGCGCTTGCCTTCGCGGTCCTTGATGGTGTCGCGCTTGTCGTGTTCGGCCTTGCCCTTGGCCAGCGCGATCTCGCACTTGACCTTGCCGTTCTTCCAGTGCAGGTTCAGCGGCACGAGGGTGTAGCCTTTCTGCTCCACCTTCCCTGTGAGCCGGCGGATCTCCTCCTTGTGCAGGAGCAGCTTCTTGGTCCGCACCGAGTCCGGACTGATGTGGGTCGACGCGGAGTTGAGCGGATTGATCTGCAGGCCGATCACGTACATCTCGCCGCCCTTGATCACCACGTAGCCGTCGGTCAACTGCACCTTGCCCTCGCGCAGGGATTTCACTTCCCAGCCTTGCAGCACCACGCCGGCCTCGAATTTCTCCTCGAAGAAGTAATTGAAGGCCGCCTTCTTGTTGTCGGCGATCCGGCTGGACGGGTCGGGTTTCTTCTTGGTTGCCATGCTGCACAGTTGGGGGCGGAACCCCGCGGCTAAAGAGGGGTTCTTACAATCGGACCGCCGGGGGCGCGATTCTACGTTGGCGCGCCGGCATCGGGTCCTTCATGAAAACAGTCCAAAAATCCGTCCTGATCTGGTACACCGCGCAGGAGATGTTCGCCCTGGTCACCGACGTCGAACACTATGCCGAGTTTCTTCCCTGGTGCGACGATGCAAAAGTGCTGGAGCGCGACGATGACGGCATGCTCGCCGAGATCGGCATCGCCTTCGCCGGCATCCACCAGAAGTTCACCACCCGCAACACCCACGTCCCCGGCCGCGAGGTCCATGTGAAGCTGGCGAGCGGTCCATTCTCGAATCTCGACGGCCACTGGACGTTCACGCCGGTCGGCGATGCCGGCCAGCGCGCCTGCAGGATCGACCTGAAACTGCAGTACGGCTTCCAGAACATGGCCCTCGCGGCCCTGGTCGGGCCGGTGTTCGACCGCATCGCGGGCAGCATGGTCGACGCGTTCGTCAAGCGCGCCGAACAGGTCTATGGCTGATCCCGCGCGGCTGCGGATCACCGTGGTCCATTCCCCCGGCCCGCGCCAGGTCCGCCAGTGGACGCTGGATCTGCCGGCGGGCGCCACGGTGCTGCAGGCGCTCCATGCCAGCGGGCTTGAACAGGACTTCCCGGCGCTCGATCTGGCGACTGCGGCGGTCGGTGTGTGGGGCCGCAAGGCGGCTGCGAACCAGCCACTGCAAGACGGCGACCGGGTCGAGGTCTACCGGGCGCTGCGGGTGGATCCCAAGGTGGCGCGACGGGAGCGCTTCCGGTCCCAGGGGGCGAGGGCAGCGGGCTTGTTCGCCAAGCGCCGGCCGGGGGCGAAGCCCGGCTACTGAGGCATGCGCCTCAGGCCTTGCAGTCGTTGGCGATGATCGCTTGCAGGCGCTTGGCTTCGGCCGCGCGTTGCTCGTCGGTGAGGTATTCCAGCTCGCCCTTGGCGTTCGGAGCACGCACCCGCGCGCCACTGGTGTAAGTCGAAACCCCGCGCTTGACGCGCTCGCAGTTCTCGGCCTTTTCGCGGGCGAATTTTTCCTCGGCAGCCTTCTTCTTGGCTTCCTCTTCCTGCTGGGCCTGCTTTTTCTTTTCTTCCAGGGCCTTGTCCTGGCCGCTGACCTTGGGGACGTTGGCGGCGGTTTTCGCGACTGCGGTCGACGCGGCTGCTTGCGGCGCTTCGGCTTCCGCGGGCGGCGGCGGCGCCTTGCCCGGTGGCTGCTTGAGGATGTTCCTGGCGGGGATCTCGGCCGGCGGCGAGCGGTCGCTGAACACCTTGCGGCCGTCCTTGTCGATCCATTGCCACTGGGCGCAGGCCAGCGCCGGCAGCAGGGCCGCAGCCAGGGAAATCACGCGAAGCAGTTTCATCGGCGCAGTGTAGCGCGGCCTTGTTCGTCCTCCTACACGAGCGCCCTGCGCGGATGGCGGGAATGAGGAATTGATCACCAGCCGGGGGGCGAAACGCGCCGAAGGTCGGCACGGAGCGCGCGGGTACAATCGTTTTTTTGGAGCCATGACATGCGCCTTTTAGGTAAAGCGCTCACCTTCGACGACGTGTTGCTGGTGCCGGCGTTCTCCCAGGTCCTGCCCAAGGACACCTCCCTCGCGACCCGCCTCTCCCGCAATATCACCCTGAACCTGCCGCTCGTGTCCGCAGCCATGGACACCGTGACGGAAGCGCGCCTTGCGATCGCCATCGCCCAGGAGGGCGGCATGGGCATCGTCCACAAGAACCTGACGGCCAAACAGCAGGCCTTCGAGGTGGCGCGGGTCAAGCGCTATGAATCGGGCGTGCTGCGCGATCCGGTCATCATCACGCCGACGCACACCGTGCGCCAGGTGCTGGACATGCAGGAGCAGCTGGGCATCTCGGGCTTCCCGGTCGTCGACGGCGGCAAGGTGATCGGCATCGTCACGGGCCGCGACCTGCGCTTCGAAACCCGCTACGACGTGCCGGTCAGCCAGATCATGACGCCGCGCGAGAAGCTGATCACCGTCAAGGACGGCACCACGCCGTCGGAGGCCAAGGCGCTCCTGAACAAGTACAAGCTCGAGCGCCTGCTGGTGGTCAACGAGTCTTTCGAGCTCAAGGGCCTGATCACGGTCAAGGACATCACCAAGCAGACCAGCTTTCCCAACGCTGCGCGCGACCCGTCGGGCCGGCTGCGAGTGGGCGCTGCCGTGGGCGTCGGCGAAGGCACGGAAGAGCGGGTCGAGGCGCTGGTCAAAGCCGGCGTCGACGCCATCGTCGTCGATACGGCGCACGGCCACAGCAAGGGCGTGATCGAGCGTGTCCGCTGGGTCAAGCAGAACTATCCGCAGGTGGAAGTGATCGGCGGCAACATCGCCACCGGCGCGGCGGCACTGGCGCTGGTGGAAGCCGGCGCCGACGCGGTCAAGGTCGGCATCGGTCCGGGCTCCATCTGCACGACGCGGATCGTCGCCGGCGTCGGCGTGCCCCAGATCACGGCCATCGACAACGTCGCCACCGCGCTCAGGGGCAGCGGCGTCCCGCTGATCGCCGACGGCGGCATCCGCTACTCGGGCGACATCTCCAAGGCCATCGCCGCCGGCGCCAGCACGGTGATGATGGGCGGCATGTTCGCCGGCACCGAGGAAGCGCCCGGCGAGATCGTGCTGTACCAGGGCCGCAGCTACAAGAGCTACCGTGGCATGGGCTCGATCGGCGCCATGCAGCAGGGCAGCGCCGACCGCTATTTCCAGGAAGCGACTACCGGCAATCCGAACGCCGACAAGCTGGTGCCGGAAGGCATCGAAGGACGCGTTCCCTACAAGGGCTCGCTGGTGTCCATCGTCTACCAGATGGCCGGCGGA
>JAQGNJ010000017.1 GCA_028291885.1 Ramlibacter sp.
CAAAGCGGGCTGGGCAGTGGCGTGATCATCAGCGCCGACGGCTTCATCCTCACCAACAACCACGTGGTGGAGGGCGCCACCGAGATCGAGGTGGCCCAGAACGACAGCCGCAGGGCGCGCGCCCGGGTGATCGGCACCGACCCGGAAAGCGACCTCGCCATCCTCAAGGTGGCGCTCGACCGGCTGCCGGTGATCACGCTCGGCAACTCCGACAGCCTGCAGGTCGGCGACCAGGTGCTGGCGATCGGCAATCCCTTCGGCGTCGGCCAGACCGTCACCAGCGGCATCGTCTCGGCGCTGGGCCGCAACCAGCTGGGGATCAACACCTTCGAGAACTTCATCCAGACCGACGCGGCGATCAACCCCGGCAACTCGGGCGGCGCCCTGGTCGATGTCAACGGCACGCTGATGGGGATCAATACCGCGATCTATTCGCGCTCCGGCGGCAGCATGGGCATCGGCTTCGCGATCCCGGTCTCCACCGCCAAGATGGTCCTCGAAAGCATCGTCCGCGAAGGAGTTGTCACCCGCGGCTGGATCGGCGTCGAACCCGCCGACCTGTCCCCGGAACTGATGGAGACCTTCGGCGTCAAGGCCAAGCGCGGCGTGTTGATCACCGGCGTGCTTCAGAACGGCCCGGCCGCCCAGGCCGGCATCAAGCCTGGCGACGTGATCGTGGAGGTCGCCGACAAGCAGATTTCCGCCGTGTCCGAATTGCTGTCGTCGGTGGCGGCGCTCAAGCCGGGGACGGGAGCGAAGTTCAAGGTGCAGCGCCGCGACGACTCGCTGGACCTGAACGTCACGCCGGGTGTCCGGCCCAAGCCCCGAGCCGTCCAGCGTTGACCAGCGCTAGGAGTCGGCCGCCTTCGGCTCTTCGCCGGGCGGCTGCGTGGTCTTGATGAAGATCTGCGCAGCCCAGATGCCGACCTCGTACAGCAGGCACATGGGCACGGCCAGCGCCAGTTGCGAGACCACGTCCGGGGGTGTGATCACCGCCGCGATGATGAACGCCAGCACGATGAAGTAGCCGCGGAACGCCTTGAGCTTTTCGATCGAGACAAAACCCAGGCGGGCCAGCACCACCACGACGATGGGCACCTCGAAGGCGAGGCCGAAGGCCAGGAACATTGTCAGGACGAAACTCAGGTAGGCCTCGATATCCGGCGCCGCCGTGATGCTCTTGGGCGCGAAGCTCTGGATGAACTTGAACACCTGGCCGAAGACGAAGAAGTAGCAGAAGGCCACGCCGATGAAGAACAGCAGCGTGCTCGAGACCACCAGCGGCATCACCAGCTTCTTCTCGTGCGAATACAGGCCCGGCGCGACGAAGGCCCAGGCCTGGTACAGCACGACCGGCAGCGCGACCAGGAAGGCCGTCATCAGCAGGATCTTCAGCGGCACCAGGAAAGGCGAGATCACCGATGTGGCGATCAGCGTCGCGCCCTTGGGCAGGGTCGCGATCAGGGGTGCGGCGAGGATGTCGTACAGAGCGCCCGGGCCGGGATAGAGGAACAGCACCGCCGCGACCACCGCGATCGCGACGATCGCCTTGATCAGCCGGTCGCGCAGTTCGACGAGATGGGCGACGAAGGGCTGTTCGGTGCCGGCGAGTTCGTCTTCCTTGTTGGGGGTGTCCGACATCAGTTGAACTTGTGCGGACGGTATTTGGCGACGCGGGCCGCGCCCGACAGCGCGCGGGTCCGGATCCCGTTGCGCGCCTTGTACCAGTTGGGCGTGGCGCCCTGCTTGATGCGCCACTTCTTCTTCGGATGCTTGTACTCGGGATACGAGGGCGGCTCCGGCAGGGCCGTCTGCGCCGTGCTCGTGGCCTCGGACCACTGCTTCTCGAAGTCGGCGGCGCCGCTGTGGATCGATCCTTCCACGTCGCGGGCGGCCGATTCGACCGTGTCCTTCATCTTCTTGAGCTCTTCGAGATCCATCGAGCGGTTGACCTCGGCCTTGACGTCGGCGACATAACGCTGCGCCTTGCCCAGCAAGGTGCCCACCGTCCGGGCCACCCGGGGCAGCTTTTCCGGACCGATGACGATCAGCGCCACGACGCTGATCACCATCATCTTTTCAATGCCGAGATCGATCACCGCGCGCGATCAGGAACGGTTCTTGGCTTCGACGTCGATCGTCGTCTTGTCGGCCGCGCCCGGCGCGGCGCCGACCTGTTGCGGCGGCACCGGCACTTCGGGCGTCGAGCCTTCCTTGACGCCGTCCTTGAAGCCCTTCACCGCGCCGCCGAGGTCGGAACCGATGTTCTTGAGCTTTTTCGTGCCGAACACCAGCACGATGATCAGCAGCACGATCAGCCAGTGCCAGATTGAAAATGAACCCATGGAGTACTCCTATACGAACTGTATTGATTTTAGACGCCGGGCGAAGTTCAGCCCGGATGCCCCTGCGCGACTCAGCCTTTGAGCCAGGGGCGCGGGCCGCCCATCACGTGGATGTGAAGGTGATGCACCTCCTGCCCGCCTTCCCTGCCGGTATTGATCACGACCCGGTGGCCGCCCTCGGGATAGGGACTGCAGCCTTCCTGCAGCGCCAGCCTGGGCGCCAGCACGAGCATCTTCCCCAGCAGCGGCGCGTCGGACTCGCTCACCTGCGCGAGCGACGCGATATGCGTCTTGGGCACCATCAGGAAATGCACCGGCGCCCAGGGATGGATGTCGTGGAACGCGAGCATCTCGTCGTCCTCGTACACCTTGCGCGACGGGATCTCGCCCCGGACGATCCTGCAGAACAGGCAGCTGGAATGGTCGGCACTCATGGCGGCAATGGCGGATGAAAGGACGAAGGGATCTTCAGCGCGGCGGCCTGCCGTCGGCAAAGCGCAGCCAGCCGCGCACGCAGCGGTAAAGGTACCAGAGCCAGATGACGAAATACGCGAACGCGCCGGGGACGACGAACACCAGCCACAGGGGCGCGGCGATGACGAGCCACACCAGCGTCCACCAGAACGTGGAGATCATGTAGTTGTGGTGCATTACGTAGAGCGGGTCCTGCTCGTCGCTGCGCTTGACGTAGTTCAGGACCAGCGCGATCACGGCCAGCATGCCCGCGCTGAACCAGGCCACCGTGTGCAGCCCGTACAGCACGTGCATGATGGTGCGGTCGCCGGAACCCTTGCTGTCGAGCTGGGCGTAATCGGTTTCAGGCATTGCTTTGTCCTTCACGCTTGACGGCCTTGCGCAAGGCCTTTTCCTCGATCCCGCTCGTGCCCTCGCGCCGCTCGAGTTCGGCGATCACGTCGGCCGGCGCCAGTCCGTAATGCGCCAGGGCGATCATGCTGTGGAACCACAGGTCGGCGACCTCGCCGACGATGCGCCGCGGGTCGCCGCCGTGGTCCGCATCCTTGGCCGCCATCACCACTTCGGTCGCCTCCTCGCCGATCTTCTTCAGGAAGGCGTCCGGCCCTTTTTGCAGCAGCCGCGCGACATAGCTCGCCTGCGGATCGCCGCCGCGCGCGGGTTTGCGGCTTTCGATGACGGCTGCCAGGCGGGCAAGTGAATCGTTGGCGTTCATAGGCTCATTTGTAGATCGATTCCGGGTCTTTCAGCACCGGTTCGATGGCTTCCCAGGCGCCGTCCCGCAGGCGGCTGAAGAAGCAGCTGTGGCGGCCGGTGTGGCAGGCGATCGACGGGTCGTGCCCGAGCTGGGTCACCTTGAGCAGGACGACGTCGTTGTCGCAATCGATGCGGATCTCGTGGACGGTCTGGACATGGCCCGATTCCTCGCCCTTGAACCACAGCTTGCCGCGCGAGCGGCTGAAATAGACGGCGCGCCCCAGTTCGGCGGTCTTGCGCAGGGCCTCCCGGTTCATCCAGGCGAACATCAGCACGTCGTTGCTGCCGGCCTCCTGCGCGATGACGGGCACCAGCCCCTGCGCATCCCATTTCACTTCGTCGAGCCAATCCATGGCGCTATTGTCCGGCATCTGCAGGCTCAGAGCCTGACCGCAATCCCGCGTTCGGCCATCCGGGCCTTCGCCTGCCCGACCGTGTATTCGCCGTAGTGGAAGATGCTGGCGGCCAACACGGCATCGGCGCCGCCCTGCTGGACGCCGTCGGCGAGGTGGTCGAGGTTGCCGACGCCGCCCGAAGCGATCACCGGAACGCTCACCGCGTCGCTGACCGCCCGCGTCAACGCAAGGTCGAAACCCGCCTTGGTGCCGTCACGGTCCATGCTGGTGAGCAGGATCTCGCCCGCGCCGCGCCGGACCATTTCCACGGCCCATTCCACGGCGTCGAGTCCCGTGTTCTTGCGCCCGCCATGGCTGTAGACGTCCCAGCCGGGGCCACGCGACGCGGCCTCCTGCGCCGAGCGGCGCTTGGCGTCGATGGCGACCACGATGCACTGCGCGCCGTACTTGCCGGACGCCGCCTCGATGACCTGCGGATTGGCGATCGCCGCCGAATTGAAGCTGGTCTTGTCGGCGCCGGCATTGAGCAGGCGGCGCACGTCCTCCACCGTCCGCACGCCGCCGCCCACCGTCAGCGGGATGAAGACCTGCGAGGCGACGGCCTCGATGATCGGCAGGATCAGGTCGCGCTCGTCGCTGGTCGCCGTGATGTCCAGGAAGGTGAGTTCGTCGGCGCCCTGCAGGTTGTACCGGGCGGCGATTTCCACGGGATCGCCGGCGTCGCGCAGCTCGAGGAAGTTGACGCCCTTGACCACGCGGCCGCCGGTGACGTCGAGGCAGGGAATGATGCGTTTCGCGAGCATGGCTCGATTGTAGAGGCCGCCTTTCAGCGGGCCGGCCAGCGCCACGCGGGGAGCTCCTGCGAATCCAGGTTGGCGATCCGCGTTTCGCCCAGCTCCTTTTCCAGCACCAGGAATTGCGGCGGCCCGGTGTCGCCGTCCGCGCTTTCCAGCGCCGCGATCAGGCGTCCCAGGGGAACGACCAGCCGGCGCAGCGAGCGGTAGTTGCCGACCGCAAGCGTGCGCAACATACCGGGGCCTGCTAGGCGCCGAGCTCGTCGGCCTTGGCCTGGGCCTGGGCGAAATCGAGGTCGCCCGAGTAGATCGCGCGGCCGCAGATCACGCCTTCGATGCCCTCGTCCTCGACCTCGCAAAGCTTCTCGATGTCGCCCATGCTGGACAGCCCGCCCGACGCGATCACCGGGATGTGCAGCGCCCGCGCCAGCTTCACCGTGGCATCGATATTGATGCCCGACAGCATGCCGTCGCGCCCGATGTCGGTGTAGATGATGGATTCGACGCCCCAGTCCTCGAACTTGCGCGCCAGGTCGACCACCTCGTGGCCGGTCAGCTTGCTCCAGCCGTCGGTGGCGACCTTGCCGTCCTTGGCGTCCAGGCCCACGATGATGTGGCCGCCGAACGCGGTGCAGGCGTCCTTGAGGAAGCCCGGGTTCTTCACGGCGGCGGTGCCGATGATCACGTAGCGCAGGCCGCCGTCGATGTATTTCTCGATCGTGTCCAGGTCGCGGATGCCGCCACCGAGCTGCACCGGGATCTCGTCGCCCACCGCCTTGAGGATGGAGCGGATCGCGGTGAAGTTCTGCGGCTTGCCGGCGAAAGCGCCGTTGAGGTCGACCAGGTGCAGCCGGCGCGCGCCGCGCTCCAGCCAGCTGCGCGCCATGGCGGCAGGGTCCTCGCTGAAGGTGGTGGCTTGGTCCATGTCGCCCTGCTTGAGGCGGACACAGTGACCGTCTTTCAGGTCGATCGCGGGGATGAGGAGCATCTTGGGAGCGGGGCTTGGGCAGGCGCGCCCGGATCGAACCGGGGCGGCATGGCGGGTCGTGGCGGACGGGCGGGTCGGGTCAGGGGTTCCAGTGCAGGAAGTTCCGGTACAGGGCCAGTCCGTGGTCTGCGCTCTTTTCGGGGTGGAATTGGGTCGCGAAAATATTATCGCGTGCAATTGCCGCGGTAAAGCGCGCGCCGTAATCCGTCTCGCCCGCGCTGTGGCGCGCATCCGACGTTCTGGCGTGGAAGCTGTGCACGAAATAGTAGTAACTTCCGTCCGGGATGCCGGCCCACAGCGGATGTGCAGCCGCGTCTTGCACTGCCGGTTGCCAGACCCGGTTCCAGCCCATTTGCGGCACCTTGTAGCGGCTGCCATCGGGCTGCAGCCGGCCGGCGAGGTCGAACTTGACCACCTCGCCGTGGATCAGGCCCAGGCCGTCGGTCGGGCCTTCCTCGCTTCGATCCAGCAGCATCTGCATGCCGACGCAAACGCCGAAGAGGGGCTTGGCGGCGGCGGCTTCCAGCACCGGCGCCAGCAGGCCGGACTCGCGCAGCTCGCGCATGCAGTCGGGCATCGCGCCCTGCCCCGGCAACACGATGCGCTCGGCATCGCGGACGTCCTGCGCGCGCGCCGTGACCAGCACTTCGTATCCGCTGCCCTGCGCCGCGTGCTGCACCGCCTGCGAAACGGAGCGCAGGTTGCCCATGCCGTAATCGACGACTGCGACTGTCTTCATCGGTTCAGAGCGAGCCCTTGGTGCTCGGGATGGTGCCGACGGAGCGCGGATCCAGCTCCAGCGCCGACCGCAGTGCCCTGGCGAACGCCTTGAACACGGTTTCGCACTGGTGGTGGGCGTTCTCGCCGCGCAGGTTGTCGATGTGCAGCGTGACGAAGGCGTGGTTGGCGAAGCCCTGGAAGAACTCGTGGGCCAGCTGGCTGTCGAAGCTGCCGATCATGCCGCTCTTGAACGGCACGTTCATCAGCAGGCCCGGCCGGCCGGAGAAGTCGATGACGACGCGCGACAGCGCTTCGTCCAGCGGCACGTAGGCATGGCCATAGCGGCGGATGCCCTTCTTGTCGCCGACCGCCTTGTAGACCGCCTGGCCCAGGGTGATGCCGACGTCTTCCACCGTGTGGTGGCCGTCGATGTGCAGGTCGCCGGCGGCCTGGATGTCCAGGTCGATCAGGCCATGGCGGGCGATCTGGTCCAGCATGTGGTCGAAAAAGCCGATGCCCGTCGACAGGTTCGCCTTGCCCGTGCCGTCGAGGTTGACGCGCACGGTGATCTTGGTTTCCGCGGTGTTGCGGGTGATTTCGCAGGTGCGTGCTTCAGTCATAACGAGGCCTCGAGCGCCGACAGCATCTGCGTGTTCTCGCCTTCGGTCCCGACGGTGAGCCGCAGGCAGTTCGCCAGCAATGGGTGCATTTTAGAAACGTTCTTGACCAGCACGCCGCCGGCCTTCAGGCCGTCGAAGGCGCGCTGGGCGTCGGGGACCCGGACCAGGATCATGTTGGCGTCGCTGGCCCAGGACTTGACGCCGGGCATCTTCGCCAGCGCCGCCTGGATGCGGCTGCGCTGGGCCCGCAGTTCGAGCGCCTGGTCGGCGAAGACTTTCTCGTGCTCCAGCGCGAACAGCGCCGCCTCGGAATTGAGGACGCTGATGTTGTAGGGCGGGCGCACCTTGTCGAATTCGGCGACCAGCGCCTTCGGCCCCATCATGTAGCCGATGCGCACGCCGGCCAGTCCGAACTTGCTCATGGTGCGCATCAGCAGCACGTGGCTGTGGCGCGCCACGCGGTCGATGTAGCTGCGGCTGGAAAACGGCTGGTAGGCCTCGTCGATCACGACCAGCCCGGGCGCCGCCTCGATGATCTTCTCGATCACGGCGTCGCTCCAGAGATTGGCCGTCGGATTGTTGGGATAGGCGATGTAGACGATCGAGGGCCGGTGCCGCTCGATGGCCGCCAGCATGGCCTGCTCGTCGAGCTCGAAATCGGGCGTCAGGTCGACGCCGACGAACTTCAGGCCCTGCAGCTGCGCGCTCATGCCGTACATCACGAAGCCGGGCAGCGGCGCCAGGATGGACGCGCCGGGCACGTCGCAGGCCATGGCGACGAGCGAGATCAGCTCGTCGGAGCCGTTGCCCAGCATGATGTCGAAGCCCTCGGGCATCCCGGCGTACGAAGCAAGCGCCCGGCGCAGCTCGTCGACCTGGCCTGCCGGATAGCGGTTCAGGGCGAGCGCACCGAGGCGGGCGCCGAGTTCGGCCTGCAGCTCGGGCGACAGCCGGTGCGGGTTCTCCATCGCGTCGAGCTTGATCAGCCCGGCCGAAGGCTGGACCGCATACGCATGCATGGACTGAATGTCCTGCCGGATCAGCCGCTTCAGGTCGCGTTGCATCGCCTCGCTCATTTCTTGAACCTCATTTCGGCGGCCCGCGCATGGGCCTGCAGGCCTTCGCCATACGCGAGTTCGGCGGCGATGGCGCCGAGCTTTTGCGCGCCGCTTTCGCTGACCTCGATCAGGCTGCTGCGCTTCTGGAAATCGTAGACGCCGAGCGGGCTGGAAAAGCGAGCCGTGCCGCTGGTGGGCAGGACGTGGTTCGGGCCGGCGCAGTAGTCGCCCAGCGATTCGCTGGTGAACGCGCCCAGGAAGATCGCCCCCGCGTGCCGCAGCAGCGGTTCCCAGCGGTGCGGCTCATTGCTGGCGACCTCGAGATGCTCCGGCGCGATCCGGTTGCTGATCTCGCAGGCCTCTTCCATGCTGCGGGTGTGGATCAGCGCGCCGCGGCCGCTGAGCGACCTGGCGATGATCCCGGCGCGCGGCATCTCGGGCAACAGCCGATCGATCGCCGCCTGCACCTGCGCGATGTATCCGGCGTCGGGGCACAGCAGGATGCTTTGCGCCAGTTCGTCGTGCTCGGCCTGGCTGAACAGGTCCATCGCGACCCAGTCCGGCGGCGTGCTGCCGTCGGCGAGCACCAGGATCTCGCTCGGGCCGGCGATCATGTCGATGCCGACAGTCCCGAACACCCGGCGCTTGGCGCTGGCGACGTAGGCGTTGCCCGGGCCAGTGATCTTGTCCACGCCGGGGATGGTCGCCGTGCCATAGGCCAGCGCCGCCACAGCCTGGGCGCCGCCGATGGTGAAGGCGCGGGTGACCCCGGCGACGTGGGCCGCGGCCAGCACCAGCGGGTTCTTTTCGCCGCGCGGCGTCGGCACGACCATGACGATTTCGCCGACGCCGGCGACGTGGGCCGGAATGGCGTTCATCAGCACCGACGACGGATAGGCAGCCTTGCCTCCCGGCACGTAGATGCCGACGCGGTCCAGCGGCGTCACCTTCTGACCGAGCAGGGTGCCGTCCTCGTCGCGGTAGCTCCAGCTTTCGCCGCTCGCCTTCTTCTGGGCCTCGTGGTAGCTGCGCACCCGGCGTGCGGCGACCTCGAGCGCCTCACGCTGCGCGGCGGGCAAGCCGTCGAAGGCCGACTTCAGTTCCGCCTGGGTCAGCTCCAGCTGCGCCACCGACGTCGCATTCAGCCCGTCGAAGCGCTTGCTGTATTCGATCACTGCCGCGTCGCCGCGCTGCTTCACGTCGGCCAGGATCTCCAGCACGCGCTGCTCGACCTCGGCATCGGTTTCCGCCGACCAGTGCAGGCGGGCGCGGAAGTCGGACTCGAAGCTGGGGGAGCCAGTGGAAAGGCGCGCAGGCGCGGCAAGCGGTGTCATTGGGTCACGGGGCGATCGCCCCTTCGAAGGCGTCGATGATGCGACGGATCTCGTCGCGCTTGAGCTTGAGCGCGGCCTGGTTCACCACCAGGCGGGAACTGATCTCCATGATCCGCTCGACCTCGACCAGGTTGTTGGCCTTGAGCGTGCCGCCGGTGGAAACGAGGTCGACGATGGCATCGGCAAGCCCGGTGAGCGGCGCCAGCTCCATGCTCCCATAGAGCTTGATCAGGTCGACGTGAACGCCCTTGGCGGCGAAGAACTCGCGCGCGATGGAGACGTACTTGGTCGCGACCTTCAGCCGCGAGCCCTGGCGGACGGCGGATTCGTAGTCGAAGTCGGAGCGCACCGCGACGCTGACGCGGCACTTGGCGATCTTCAGGTCCAGCGGCTGGTACAGGCCCTGGGTTCCGTGCTCGATCAGCGTGTCCAGCCCGGTGACGCCCAGGTCGGCGCCGCCGTATTGCACATAGGTCGGGACGTCGCTGGCCCGCACCAGCACGACGCGAACCTGGGGATCGCGCGTCTCCAGGATCAGCTTGCGCGATTTCTCCGGGTCGTCCAGCACCTCGATGCCCGCCGCTCTCAGCAGCGGCAGGGTCTCCTCGAAGATGCGTCCTTTGGACAGGGCAAGCGTGATCATTGACGGACTCAGCCCTTGACCCGCTCGATGTCCGCGCCGATGCCGCGCAGCTTGGCTTCCATCTGGTCGTAGCCCCGGTCCAGGTGGTAGATGCGGTCGACCATGGTCTCGCCGTCGGCCACCAGGCCGGCGATCACGAGGCTGGCCGAAGCCCGCAGGTCCGTCGCCATGACGACGGCGCCGGAGAGTTGTTGCACACCCTCGATCACGGCGAACTTGCCTTCCACCTGGATCTTCGCGCCCAGCCGCACCAGCTCGTTGACGTGCATGAAGCGGTTTTCGAAGATCGTCTCCGTCACCTTGGACGGTCCCTCGGCGATGGCGTTGAGCGCCATGAACTGCGCCTGCATGTCGGTCGGAAAACCCGGGTACTCGGTGGTGCGGAAGCTCTGGGCCACGAGCCGGCCTTGCGAATGCAGGTGGATGCCGCCTTCCACGGCCGCCACGCTGGCGCCGGCGTCACGCAGCTTGTCGATCACCGCTTCGAGGTGATCGGCCCGGCCGTGGCGCAGCACGACGTCCCCGCCGGTCGCGGCGACGGCGCACAGGAAAGTGCCGGCCTCGATCCGGTCCGCCACCACGCGGTGGGTGCAGCCGTGCAGCTTCTCGACGCCCTGGATCCGGATGCGTGCCGTGCCGTGGCCTTCGATCTTCGCGCCCATGGCGATCAGCATTTCGGCCAGGTCGGTGATCTCCGGTTCCTGCGCCGCGTTCTCCAGGATGGTCTCGCCCTCGGCCAGCGTCGCCGCCATCAGGAAGTTCTCGGTGCCGGTCACCGTGATCATGTCGGTGCGGATGCTGGCGCCCTTCAGCCGGGTGCGGCCCTGGGGCAGCTTGGCGATCATGTAGCCGTGTTCGACCACGATCTCGGCGCCCATCTGCTGCATGCCCTTGATGTGCTGGTCGACCGGCCGCGAGCCGATCGCGCAACCGCCGGGCAGCGACACCGTCGCATCCCCGAAGCGCGCGAGCAGGGGACCCAGGGCGAGCACCGAGGCGCGCATGGTCTTGACCAGCTCGTACGGCGCTTCCGGCGAGCTGAGGCGGCTCGAGTCGATGCGAACGCCGCCCTCGACCGGCTCGATGGTGACGCCCATGTTGCGGATCAAGGTGAGCATCGTGGCGACGTCCTGCAGCCGCGGCAGGTTCAGCAGGGTCACCGGCTCGCTGCTCAGGAGAGCGGCGCACAGTTCGGGCAGGGCCGCGTTCTTGGCGCCGGATATCCGGACCTCGCCGTGGAGCTGGCGCCCCCCGCGAATCAGCAATTTGTCCATGGAAAACTCAGTTTGGTTTGGATGACGCCGCCCACTCGGCGGGCGTCAGGGTCTGCATCGACAGGGCATGCACCTCGTCAGTGTGCATTCTCGCACCCAGCGTGGCGTAAACCCGCTGGTGGCGCTGGATCAGGCGCTTGCCTTCGAACTCCGGGGAAACAATCACGGCCGACCAGTGCCGGCCGTCGCCCTCCACCTCGAGATGGGTGCACGGCAGGCCGGCGGCGATGATGGTTTGCAGTTCTTCAGAGGTCATCGTGTTATCCGCGGATCTTGTAGCCGATTCGCAGCAGGTTCACGGCGATTGCGCTCACCACCAGCAGCGCGCTGCCGACGATGCCCAGGCTCAGCCAGGGCGAAACGTCGCTGACGCCGAAGAAGCCGTAGCGGAAGCCGTCGATCATGTAGAAGAAGGGGTTCAGGTGGCTCACATCCTGCCAGAACGGGGGCAGCGAATGGATCGAATAGAACACGCCGGACAGGAAGGTCATCGGCATGATGACGAAATTCTGGAACGCCGCCATCTGGTCGAACTTCTCGGCCCACAAGCCGGCGATCACTCCCAGCGCGCCCAGCATGGCCGCGCCCATTGCGGCGAAAACCAGGATCCAGACCGGAGCGACGAAATCCGGCCGGGCGAAGAACGCGGTGACGGCAAGGACGCCGAGGCCGACCGCCAGGCCCCGTGCCATCGAGGATCCGACGTAGGCGAAGAACCAGCCCCAGTGCGACAGCGGCGCCAGCAGCACGAACACCAGGTTGCCCATGATCTTGCTCTGGATCAGCGACGAGGAACTGTTGGCGAAGGAGTTCTGCAGCAGGCTCATCATCACCAGCCCGGGAATCAGGAAGGACGTGTACTCGATCCGGCCGTAGACCTTGACGTGGTCCTGCAGGACATGGCCGAAGATCAGCAGGTAAAGAACGGCGGTCAGCACCGGCGCGGCGACGGTCTGGAAGCTCACCTTCCAGAATCGCAGCACTTCCTTGTACAGCAGCGTCTGCCAGCCCGTCATGCGTCGACACCTTCGGCAGCGGTGGCGACAGCCGGTTTGTCCTCATGCCCCGCCGACATGACGTCGAGGAAGACGTCCTCCAGGTCCGCCTTGCGGATCTCCACGTCCTCCACCCTCAAGCCGGCCCGGCGGATGATCGCCAGATAGCGCTCGATGTCGTGGGCGTCATGCGCCGGCAGCTGCACGATGCGGCCCGTGACCCGCGCCTTGCCCTCGAATTCGGGCGGCAGCGCGCTGTCGAGCTTGAAGCGCAGGACGTTGCTGGACGCGGACTTCAGCAGCTCGCTCGTGCTCTCCAGCGCGACGACGCGGCCGGTCTTGAGCATCGCGATCCGGCCGCACAGCGCCTCGGCCTCTTCCAGGTAGTGGGTGGTCAGCAGCACCGTGTGGCCTTGCTTGTTCAACTTCGCGATGAACTGCCACAGGGTCTGGCGCAGCTCCACGTCGACGCCGGCAGTCGGCTCGTCCAGCACGATGACAGGCGGCTTGTGGACCAGGGCCTGCGCCACCAGCACCCGGCGCTTCATGCCGCCAGACAGTTGGCGCATATTGGACGAGGCCTTGTCGGCAAGGCCCAGGCTTTCCAGCAGTTCGTCGATCCAGGCGTCGTTGTTCTTGACGCCGAAATAGCCGGACTGGATCCGCAACGCCTCGCGCACGCTGAAGAACGGATCGAACACCAGTTCCTGCGGCACGACCCCGAGCTTGCGGCGGGCTTCGCCGTAGTTGGATTGAACGTCGCTGCCCAGCACCATGGCCTTGCCCGAGGTCGGCCGTGCCAGGCCGGCGAGGATGCTGATCAGGGTGGTCTTGCCCGCGCCGTTCGGCCCCAGCAGGCCGAAGAATTCGCCTTGCTGGATGTCGAAGCTCACGCGATCGAGGGCCTTGTGCGGCCCGCGTGCTGTAGCAAAGGTCTTGGAAACGGACTGGAAGGAGATCGCGGGCATCGGAGCCGGCGATTTTACTTTGCGGCCACGGCAGGCGCCCCAGCGCGGGGCAATGGCCCTCTCAGGCAGCAGCGGGCAGCAGCTCCGCGATGCCGTAGAGGCCGGCCAGCACGCGCAGCCGCGGCGGCAGGCTCTTCACCGCAAAGCTCTTGCCAAGGGCCAACGCCTCGCGCCGGCAATCGAGCAGCACGGCCAGCGCCGACGAGTCGAAACGCGACAGCGCGGATGCATCGGCGACGACCACGGGCGCCGGCTCGCCGCGCATGCCCTGTTCGAGCATCCGGCAGCAGGCGGCGGCATGCTCGTGGGTCAGTTCGGCGGGCAGCACCAGCACGCTCTGTCCTCAGCCCTTCCTGGCGGCGTTGGAGCGGTTGCGCTCGGCCAGGGTGGCAATCAGGCCGTCGACGCCCTTGCTGTTGATCTCCTGCGCGAACTGGCTGCGGTAGGTCTCCACCAGCCACACGCCGAGGACGTTCAGGTTGTAGATCTTCCAGCCGGTGGGCGTCTTTTCCATGCGGTAGTCGAGCTGGATCGGATCGCCGCGGCCGCGCACTTCCGTGCGCACGACGACTTCCGTGTCGGCCGGGCCGGAGCGCTGCGGCTTGACGCTGATCACCTGGTCGTTCACCTGGTCCAGCGCGCCCGAGTAGGTGCGGATCAGGAGCGTCTTGAATTCGTCCTGCAGCCGCTGCTTCTGCTCGGGCGTGGCCTGCCTCCAGGCCGGGCCGACCGCCGAAGCGGTCATCCGCTGGAAGTTCACGTTCGGCATGATCTTGCTGTCCACCAGCGCCATGAGCCGGTTCATGTCGCCGCTCTGGAGCGCCTTGTCCGACTTGATGGCGGACATGACCTCGTCGGACAGGCGCTTGATCATCGCGTCCGGCGATTCGTCCGCGGCATGCACGGCGGGGGCCAGTCCGAGCGTGACGGCCGTCAGGACGGCGGCTGCGAATTGGGCAAAAAAACGTCGGTTCATTCGATTCTTTCAAGGCGGCGACGCCGCGGTCACTGGTTGGAAGCCATGGCGGCTGCGGGGTTCCTGCCCCGCCGGGCCGATTGAAACAGGCTGCAACCCGTCAGCGGGCCGGCGGCGCGACAGGCGCGGCCGGGGACGCCGGTTCTGCCGGGGCGCTGTCGGCCGGCGTGTCCGCCGGATCCTTTTCCGTGATCTCGGCGCGGCGCTTTTGCAGATACGAGTCGCGGATGAACGTGTACTTGTCCAGGGCTGCCTCTTCCAGCACCGTGCCGACGCGCAGCGAGTTGGAGCGCTTGTCGACGGCGCGCAGGCCGTAAAGCTCGTAGCGGTCGTGAGTCGGCGAGACGTAGTGCACCGGGTCGCCCCTGCGGTCGACCGTCAGCGACAGCGCGTCGCGCAGCGTCGACGGCCCGAGCAAAGGCAGCATGATGTACGGCCCGGCGGGAACGCCCCAGCGGCCCAGCGTCTGGCCGAAGTCCTCGCGGTGCCGCTCGATGTTCAGGTCGCTGGCGATGTCCAGGATGCCGCCCAGGCCGAGGAAGGTGTTGACGTTCAGCCGCATGAAGTTTTCCGCGGCGTTGCCGAACTTGAACTGCAGCGCGCTGTTCACGAACGACCAGCCGTCGCTCATGTTGCCGAAGAAGTTGCTGACGCCGGTGCGCACCAGCGCCGGCACCTGCTGGCGGTACACGGTGGCCACCGGCTTCAGGACGACGGAGTCGACGCCTTCGTTGAACTGCAGCGCCTTGCGGTTGAACGGTTCGAAGGGATCGCGCGGATTCACCGGGCCGCCGGCGCAACCGCCCAGCGCGAGCAGCAAGCCCGCGGCGAAGACCCAGGAAGTGAGGCGCCGCAGCGCGTTGGTGTGCAAAGGCTTGTTGTTCATTTTTTCTGTGGCGTCCCTGCGGTGTTGGTGTTCCCGCCTTCCGCCGCCTTGTTGAAGAGGAACTGGCTGATCAGGTTTTCCAGGACCACGGCGGACTGCGTCGTGGTGATGGTATCGCCTGCAGCCAGGACCTTCTCGTCCGCGCCCGCTTCGATCCCGATGTATTGCTCGCCCAGCAGGCCGCTGGTGAGGATCTTCAGCGAACTGTCCTTCGGGAAGGTGTAGCGGCTCTCCAGCGCCAGGACGGCGCGCGCCTGGAACGACTTGTCGTCGAAGGTGATGGAATCCACCCGGCCGACGACCACGCCGGCGCTCTTGACCGCCGCCTGGCGCTTGAGGCCGCCGATGTTGTCGAACTTGGCCGTGACGCGGTAGGTGGACTGGAAATTGAGCGACAGCAGGTTGGCCGACTGCAGGGCCAGGAAAAGGATGGCGGCGGCGCCCAGCAGCACGAACAGGCCGACCCAGACATCAGTTTTGGAGCGTTCCATCATTCCTTCCAGTCTTCAGATACTAAACATCAGGGTGGTGAGGACGAAATCCAGTCCGAGCACGGACAGCGAGGCGACCACGACGGTGCGCGTTGTCGCGCGCGAGACACCCTCGGGCGTCGGATGCGCCTCGAAGCCTTCCAGCAGGGCAATGAAGGTCACGGCGACGCCGAACACCAGGCTCTTGACCATGCCGTTGCCGACGTCCTTCCAGACGTCGACGCCGCCTTGCATCTGGCTCCAGAAGGCGCCGGGATCGACGCCGATCAGGAGCACGCCGATCACCCAGCCGCCGACGACGCCGACGGCGCTGAACACGGCCGCCAGCAGCGGCAGCACGATCACGCCAGCCCAGAAGCGCGGCGCCAGGATCCGGCGCACCGGATCGACCGCCATCATCTCCATGGCGCTGAGCTGTTCGCCCGCCTTCATCAAGCCGATCTCCGCCGTCAGGGATGTGCCGGCCCGGCCGGCGAACAGCAGCGCCGTGATCACCGGGCCGAGTTCGCGCACCAGGCTCAGGGCCACCAGCAGCCCCAGGGCCTCTGAGGAGCCATAGCGCTGCAGTGTGTAGTAGCCCTGCAGGCCCAGGACAAAGCCGACGAACAGTCCGGAGACCGTGATGATCGCCAGCGAATAGTTGCCCAGGAAGTGGATCTGGTCGCGAACCAGTCCGAAGCGCCGGAAGGTCGTCCCCGCCAGCATCACCAGCCTGGCGAACAGCCGCGCGCCGTGGCCGAGGTCCTGCAGCTTGGAGCGTGTCGCGAAGCCGATGTCGGCCGGGTTGTACCAGCTCATGCCTCGAATCCTCCGCCGAAGTCCTGCTTCACGCTGGGACCGGGGTAATGGAAATGCACCGGCCCTTCGGGCTCGGCGTTCACGAACTGATGCACCAGCGGATCCAGGGAGTGCCTCACCTCGTCGGGCTTGCCCTGGGCTGCCACGCCGCCGTTGCCGAGGATGACCACGTGGTCGGCGATGCGGAACGTCTCCTCCAGGTCGTGCGAAACGACGATGCTCGTGATGCCCAGCGTGTCGTTCAGCTGCCGGATCAGGCGCGCCGCCGTTCCCAGCGAGATCGGGTCGAGGCCGGCGAAGGGTTCGTCGTACATCATGAGGTCGGGGTCGAGCGCCATGGCGCGCGCGAGGGCGACCCGCCGCGCCATGCCGCCGGACACTTCGCTGGGCATCAGGTCGCGCGCCCCGCGCAGGCCGACGGCGTCGAGCTTCATCAGGACGATGTCGCGAATGAGTCTCTCGGGCAGCCCGGTGTGCTCGCGCAGCGGAAACGCGACGTTGTCGAAGACGCTCAGGTCGGTGAACAGCGCGCCGAACTGGAACAGCATCCCCATCCGGCGTCGCGCCGCATAGAGGCCCGTCGCGTCGAACTGCCCCACGTCGTGGCCGTCGAACAGCACCCGTCCCTGCTGCGCCCGGGCCTGGCCACCGATCAGCCGCAGCACGGTGGTCTTGCCGCCGCCGGATGCTCCCATCAAGGCCGTGACCTTGCCGCGGGGAACGCCGAAGCTGACGTCCGCAAGGATGCGGCGTTCGCCATAGCCGAAGCTGACGTGCTCGAACTGGACCAGACTGGACGCGGGGGATTCGATCATCCGGGACGGCGGGGCCGGGGCGGCCCGGCCTTCATGAAGGAAGGCTGGATGATACGGGTTTTCCCCCGGCGGCCGGCAGCTGCGCGGCCGTGCCGGATCAGCGCGGCAGGTCGGAAAATCCCATCAGGAATTCGTCGACGGCGCGCGCCGCCTGCCGGCCTTCGCGGATCGCCCAGACGACCAGGCTCTGGCCGCGGCGGATGTCGCCGGCCGCGAACACCTTGGGCACGTTGGTCGCGTAGCCGCCGTTGAATTCGGTCGTGGCCTTGGCATTGCCGCGGCCGTCCTTGTCCACGCCGAAGCCGTCCAGGATGGTTGCGACCGGGCTGACGAAGCCCATGGCCAGCAGCACCAGGTCGGCCTTGAGCAGCTGCTCGCTGCCGGCGACCTCGACCATCTTGCCGTCCTTCCACTCGACCCGCACCGTTTTCAGCCCCGTGACCTTGCCCTTTTCGCCGGTGAATTCCTTGGTGGCGATGGCGAATTCGCGCTCGCAGCCTTCCTCGTGCGACGAGCTGGTGCGCAGCTTGTACGGCCAGTACGGCCAGGTGAGCGGCTTGTTCTCTTCTTGCGGCGGCTGCGGCATCAGTTCGAACTGCGTGACGCTGGCCGCGCCATGGCGGTTGCTGGTGCCGACGCAGTCCGAGCCGGTGTCGCCGCCGCCGATCACGATGACGTGCTTGCCGTCGGCGCGGATCTGGCCCTTGAGCTTGTCGCCGGCGTTGACCTTGTTCTGCTGCGGCAGGAACTCCATCGCGAAGTGCACGCCGTCCAGGTCGCGGCCGGGCACCGGCAGATCGCGGGACTGCTCGGCGCCGCCGGTGAGCACCACGGCGTCGAAGTCCTTTTGCAGCTGCTCGGGCGAGATCGTCTCCCTGGCCCAGTTCGTGACCTTGCTGCCTTCGGGCAGCTTGCCCACCATGACACCGGTGCGGAAGCTGACGCCTTCAGCCTTCATCTGGTCGACGCGGCGGTCGATGTGCCGCTTCTCCATCTTGAAGTCGGGGATGCCGTAGCGCAGCAGGCCGCCGATGCGGTCGTTCTTCTCGAACAGGGTCACGTCGTGGCCGGCGCGCGCGAGTTGTTGCGCCGCGGCCATGCCGGCCGGGCCGGAGCCGACGACGGCAACTTTCTTGCCGGTCTTGATCCGCGGCACGCGCGGCAGGACCCAGCCGTTGTCCCAGGCGCGGTCGATGATGGCGTGCTCGATCGACTTGATGCCGACCGGCTCGTCGTTGAAGTTGAGCGTGCACGCAGCCTCGCAAGGTGCGGGGCAGATGCGGCCGGTGAACTCGGGAAAGTTGTTCGTCGAATCCAGCACCACCCAGGCGTTCTTCCAGTCCTGGCGGTACACCAGGTCGTTGAAGTCCGGGATGATGTTGTTGACGGGGCAGCCGCTGTTGCAGAACGGGATGCCGCAATCCATGCAGCGCGCGCCCTGCACCTTGGCCTGCGCGTCATCGAGGACGACGACGAATTCCTTGTAGTTCTTCAGCCGCTCGTCGACCGGGCGGTAGCCCTCCTCGACGCGCTCGTATTCCATGAAGCCCGTGACTTTTCCCATGATTTTCCTTTCACTTGAACTTCGCCGGAGCGAATTTCAAGTGGTGTTTGATCAGTGCGAAGGGGACCGGCAAAGCCGGTTCCCCTTCGCAGAGGAGACCAGTCTGCGCGATGCTGCGACTGGTCTTTGTGCCGCTGCGCGGAGTGGACAGAGCTGCGGCTCCTACTTCGCCGCGACGGCTTCGTGCTTCATCGCCACGTGCGCGTTCGTGCCGGCGCTCGCGGCCTCGACTTCGCGGTCGTACATTTCGGCCAGCGCGCGCTTGTACTCGTTGGGGAACACCTTGACGAACTTGCCGCGCGAGGTCGCCCAGTGGTCCAGCAGGTCGCGCGCGCGGCGGCTGCCGGTCCAGCGGTGGTGGTCCTCGAGCAGCTTGCGCAGCAGGGTCTCGTCGGCCTGGTCCTTGTGCAGGCGCGACTTGGCGCCGGCCTGCTGCTCGGCGGCGGTGCCGACCTTTTCCAGCGTCACCATCGAGGTGTTGCAGCGGCTGGCGAACTGGCCGTCCTCGTCGTAGACGTAGGCGATGCCGCCCGACATGCCGGCCGCGAAATTGCGCCCGGTCTTGCCCAGCACCAGCACCGTGCCGCCCGTCATGTATTCGCAGCCGTGGTCGCCCGTGCCTTCGACCACCGCGGTCGCACCGGACAGCCGCACCGCGAAACGCTCACCGGCGACGCCGCTGAAGAAGGCTTCACCGGTTGTCGCGCCGTACAACGCCGTGTTGCCGATGATGATGTTGTCGGTCGCCGGGCCGCGGAAGTCGATGCTCGGACGCACCACGATGCGCCCGCCCGACAAGCCCTTGCCGGTGTAGTCGTTGGCGTCCCCGATCAGGTACAGCGTGATGCCCTTGGCCAGGAACGCGCCGAACGATTGCCCGCCGGTGCCCTCGAGCTGGATCCGGATGGTGTCGTCGGGCAGCCCCTCGGGATGCACCTTGGTCAGGGCGCCGGACAGCATCGCGCCGACCGTGCGATTGACGTTGCGCGTCACCTCGATGAACTGCACCTTCTCGCCGCGGTCGATCGCCGGCCGCGACTTCTCGATCAGCACCCGGTCCAGGCTCTTGTGCAGGCCGTGGTCCTGCTCTTCGACGTGGAACCGCGCAATCTCGGGCGGCACATTGGGCAGCGCGAACAGGCGGCTGAAGTTCAGGCCGCGCGCCTTCCAGTGCTCGATGCCCTTGCGGGTGTCCAGCAGGTCGGCCCGGCCGATCAGGTCGTCGAACTTGCGGATGCCCAGCTGCGCCATGATCTGGCGCACTTCCTCGGCGACGTGGAAGAAGTAGTTGACGACGTGCTCGGGGCGGCCGGAGAACTTCTTGCGCAGCACCGGGTCCTGGGTGGCCACGCCGACCGGGCAGGTGTTCAGGTGGCACTTGCGCATCATGATGCAGCCCTCGACCACCAGCGGCGCTGTGGCGAAGCCGAATTCGTCGGCGCCAAGCAGAGCGCCGATGGCGACGTCGCGGCCGGTCTTCATCTGGCCGTCGGCCTGAACGCGGATGCGGCCGCGAAGGCGGTTCAGCACCAGCGTCTGCTGCGTCTCGGCCAGGCCGATCTCCCAGGGGCTGCCGGCATGCTTGATCGACGACCAGGGCGACGCGCCCGTGCCGCCGTCATGGCCGGCGATCACGACGTGGTCGCTTTTGCACTTGGCCACGCCCGCGGCGATCGTGCCGACGCCGACTTCCGACACCAGCTTGACGCTGACGGATGCGTGCGGAGCGACGTTCTTCAGGTCGTGGATCAGCTGCGCCAGGTCCTCGATCGAGTAGATGTCGTGGTGCGGCGGCGGCGAGATCAGGCCCACGCCGGGCACCGAGTAGCGCAGCTTGCCGATGTACTTGGAGACCTTGCCACCCGGCAGTTGCCCGCCCTCGCCCGGCTTGGCGCCCTGGGCCATCTTGATCTGGATCTGGTCGGCCGAGGACAGGTATTCGGCCGTGACGCCGAAGCGGCCCGAGGCCACCTGCTTGATCTTGGAGCGCAGCGAATCGCCTGCGTTGAGCGCGTAGTCGGCCTCGATCACGTCCTTGCCGATGATCTCGCCCAGGGTCTGGCCCTGCCTGATCGGGATGCCCTTGAGCTCCTGCCGGTAGCGCGCCGGGTCTTCCCCGCCTTCGCCGGTGTTGCTCTTGCCGCCGATGCGGTTCATGGCGACGGCCAGCGTCGCGTGGGCTTCGGTCGAGATCGAGCCGAGCGACATCGCCCCTGTGGCGAAGCGCTTGACGATCTCCTTGGCCGGCTCCACTTCGTCGACCGGGATCGCCTTGGACGGATCGATCCTGAATTCGAACAGGCCGCGCAACGTCATGTGGCGGCGGCTCTGGTCGTTGATCAGCTGGGCGTATTCCTTGTACGTGTTCCAGTTGTTGGCGCGCGCGCTGTGCTGCAGCTTGGCGATCGCATCAGGCGTCCACATGTGCTCTTCGCCGCGTGTCCGCCACGCATACTCCCCGCCGGCGTCCAGCATGCTCTCGAGCACCGGGTCGTCGCCGAATGCGGCGTTGTGCATGCGGATCGTTTCCTGCGCGATCTCGAACACGCCGATGCCCTCGACCCGGCTGGCCGTGCCGGTGAAGTACTTCTCGATGGTTTCGCTGTTCAGGCCGATGGCCTCGAACAGCTGGGCGCCGCAATAGCTCATGTACGTCGACACGCCCATCTTGGACATGATCTTGGACAGGCCCTTGCCGATCGCCTTGACGTAGTTGTAGATCGCCTTGTCGGGATTGAGGTCGCCGGGCAGGTCCTTGTGGATGGCAACCAGGGTTTCCATCGCGAGGTAGGGATGCACTGCTTCGGCGCCGTAGCCGGCCAGGACGCCGAAGTGATGCACTTCGCGGGCCGTTCCGGTTTCGACGACGAGGCCCGCGGTGGTGCGCAGGCCCTCGCGCACCAGGTGCTGGTGGATCGACGACAGCGCCAGCAGCGCGGGGATCGCGACCTGCGTCGGGCCGACCGCGCGGTCGCTGATGATCAGGATGTTCTTGCCGCCCTTGATCGCGTCGACGGCTTCGGCGTTCAGCGAAGCGAGCTTGGCCTCGACACCTTCGTGGCCCCAGGCCAGCGGATAGGTGATGTCCAGCGTGGCGCTGCGGAATTTGCCGTGGGTGTGCTTTTCCACGTCCCGCAGCTTGGCCATGTCGGCGAAGTCCAGGATCGGCTGGCTCACTTCCAGCCGCATCGGCGGGTTGACCTGGTTGATGTCCAGGAGGTTGGGCTTGGGGCCGATGAAGGACACCAGCGACATCACGATCGCTTCGCGGATCGGGTCGATCGGCGGGTTGGTCACCTGCGCGAACAGCTGCTTGAAATAGTTGTAGAGCGGCTTGTCCTTGTTGGACAACACGGCCAGCGGGCTGTCGTTGCCCATCGAGCCGATGCCCTCCTCACCCGCCTGCGCCATCGGCGACATCAGGAACTTGATGTCTTCCTGGGTGTAGCCGAAAGCCTGCTGGCGATCGAGCAGGTCGACGTCGCTTTCGGGCACGCTGCCCGAGGTGTCGGACAGGTCGTCCAGCTTGATGCGCAGGTTCTCGATCCACTGCTTGTAGGGCTTGTTGTTGGCGAGGCTGGCCTTGAGCTCCTCGTCGTCGATCATCCGGCCCTGCTCCAGGTCGATCAGGAACATCTTGCCCGGCTGCAGGCGCCACTTGCGCACGATCTTGTTTTCCGGGATCGGCAGCACGCCGGATTCCGAAGCCATGATCACCAGGTCGTCGTCGGTGACGCAGTAGCGCGAGGGACGCAGGCCGTTTCGGTCCAGCGTGGCGCCGATCTGGCGGCCGTCGGTGAAGACGATCGAGGCCGGGCCGTCCCAGGGCTCCAGCATCGCGGCGTGGTATTCGTA
This sequence comes from Ramlibacter sp., assembly GCA_028291885.1. Taxonomy (GTDB): domain Bacteria; phylum Pseudomonadota; class Gammaproteobacteria; order Burkholderiales; family Burkholderiaceae_C; genus Ramlibacter. The sequence continues at coordinate 22,711 of JAQGNJ010000017.1, forward strand.
GAAAGCCCTGCGGCGCTCGTCCATCGTCGTGTGCTGCTCCCAGGGCTCGGGGATCATCATCATCACGGCCTGGCTGATCGGATAGCCGGCCATCGTCAGCAGCTCCAGGCAGTTGTCGAAGGTTGCCGTGTCCGACTGGCCTGCGAAGCTGATCGGATAGAGCTTTTGCAGGTCGGCGCCGAGGACGGGAGAGGACATCACGCCTTCGCGCGCCTTCATCCAGTTGTAGTTGCCCTTGACGGTGTTGATCTCGCCGTTGTGCGCCACGTAGCGGTACGGGTGGGCGAGCGGCCACTCCGGGAAGGTGTTGGTGGAGAAGCGCTGGTGCACCAGGCCCAGCGCCGACACGCAGCGCGGATCCTTCTGGTCCAGGTTGTAGGTACCGACCTGGTCGGCCAGCAGCAGGCCCTTGTAGACCACGGTGCGGCTGGACATGCTCGTAACGTAGTATTCCTTGCTGTGCTTGAGCTTGAGCGCCTGGATGTGCGCGCTGGCGGTCTTGCGGATCACGTACAGCTTGCGCTCGAGCGCGTCCTGCACGATGACGTCGTTGCCGCGGCCGATGAACACCTGGCGCAGGATCGGCTCCTTCTTGCGCACGGCAGGCGACATCGGCATCTCTTTGTCGACCGGCACGTCGCGCCAGCCGAGAAGCACCTGGCCTTCGGCCTTGATCGCCCGTTCGAGCTCCTGCTCGCAGGCCAGGCGCGACGCGTGCTCCTTGGGCAGGAAGACCATGCCCACCCCGTATTCGCCCGGCGGAGGCAGCTCCACTC
>JAQGNJ010000018.1 GCA_028291885.1 Ramlibacter sp.
AGTTCGGCATGACGCACTTCCTCAACCCCAATGACCACGAGAACATCGTCGACGCCATCGTGCAGCTCACCGACGGCGGCGCCGACTACAGCTTCGAGTGCATCGGCAAAACCAAGGTGATGCGCCAGGCGCTGGAGTGCACGCACAAGGGCTGGGGCCGCAGCATCATCATCGGCGTGGCCGAAGCCGGCGCCGAGATCAGCACCCGGCCGTTCCAGCTGGTGACCGGACGCAAGTGGGAGGGCTCGGCCTTCGGCGGCGCGCGCGGCCGCACCGACGTGCCCAAGATCGTCGACTGGTACATGGAAGGCAAGATCAACATCGACGACCTGATCACCCACACCATGCCGCTGGAAAAGATCAACGAGGGCTTCGAGCTGATGAAGCGCGGAGAATCGATCCGGGGCGTGGTGATCTACTGATGGCGGCCATCGAGATCCTCGCCGAGCACGCCTGCTTCGGCGGACGCCAGCTGTTCTGCCGCCATGCCTCGCAGGAGACCGGCCTGGCTATGAAGTTCTCGGTCTACCTGCCGCCGCAGGCAGCAGGCGGTGCGAAGCTTCCGACGCTGATGTACCTCGCCGGCCTGACCTGCACCGAGGAAACCTTCCCGACGAAAGCGGGGGCCCAGCGCGTCGCCGCCGAACTCGGACTGGTCCTGGTTTCGCCCGACACCAGCCCGCGCGGCGCCAGCCTGCCGGGCGAGTCCGACAGCTGGGACTTCGGTGTCGGCGCCGGCTTCTACCTCGATGCGACGCATGCGCCGTGGTCGGCCTACTGGCGCATGGAGAGCTGGCTGGTCAAGGAGCTGCTGCCGCTGCTGGTGGAGGAACTGCCGGTCGACGACCAGCGCATCGGCATCTTCGGCCATTCGATGGGCGGACATGGCGCATTGACGCTGGCGCTGCGGCATCCCGGCCTCTTCAAGACCCTGTCGGCGTTTGCGCCCATCTGCGCGCCCAGCCGCTGCCCCTGGGGCGAGAAGGCTTTCAGCGGCTACCTGGGCGCCGACCGGACCGCGTGGGTCGGCCACGATGCGACGGAGCTGATGGCGCAGCAGGACAGCGCGCCTTATCCGGGCGGCATCCTGATCGACCAGGGACTGGAAGACAAATTCCTGCAGGAGCAGTTGCATCCGCACTTGTTCGAAGCGGCGTGCAAGGTCATCGGCCAGCCACTGACGCTGCGGCGCCAGGCCGGCTACGACCACGGCTACTACTTCATCTCCAGCTTCATGGAAGACCACCTTCGCTTTCACGCGAAGGGGCTGTGAGCATGGCGGGAATCTATTCCAGCTTGACGCCCGCGTCCTTGACGACCTTGCCCCAGCGCCCCAGCTCCTGCACCATGAATTCCGACATCGCCTCGGGGCTCGATGGCGTTGCTTCGACGCCGGCGTCGTACAGGGCCTTGCGGGTGTCGGCCGTCTCCATCAGCCTGGCGACTTCGCTGTTGAGGCGATTGACGACGTCCCGCGGCGTGCCGGCCGGCGCCAGCAGCGCAAGCCACACCGAAGCTTCATAGCCGGGCACGCCCGCTTCCTGCATCGTCGGCACGTCCGGCAGCTGCGGGATCCGCTTGGCCGTGGTGACGGCCAGCGCCCTGAGCCGGCCTTGCGGCACCTGCGCGAGGGCATTGGGAACGCCGGCGAAACTGGCCTCGACGATGCCCGCGACGAGGTCCGTCGCCGCGCCGGAACTGCCCTTGTACGGCACGTGCTTGAGCGGCGCTCCCGTCATCGAGACGAACAGGCCGCCCATCAGGTGCTGCGCGCTGCCGTTGCCCGACGACGCATAGTGGACGTTGTCGGGCGACGCCTTCGCCGCCGCGATGAACTCCTGGACGTTGCGGGCCGGCATCTTGGGATTGACCAGCAGCACATAGGGCGAATCCACCAGCTTGGTCACGACCGTGAAGCTCTTGATCGGGTCGTAGGGCAGGGCCTTGTAGATCCAGGGGCTGATCACGTGCGTGCTGGAAATCATCACCAGCGTGTAGCCGTCGGGCGCGGCCTTGGCGACGAAGTCCGTGCCGATGGTGGAGCCGGCGCCCGGCTTGTTTTCGATGATGAACTGCTGGCCCATGGCCGTGGAGAGCTTCTGTCCCAGGATGCGCGCGACCACGTCGGTGAAACCGCCGGGCGCGAACGGAACGATCAGGCGGACCGGCTTGTTCGGATAGCCTTGCGCCGCCGCCCCCGTCACGAAGGCAGCCAGCACTCCCGCGAACAACAACGACTTGACGCGCGATTCCATGGCTACCCCTTGTAAGCCGGTTCCGGCAAGGTGAAGAAGCTGTGCAGGATGTGATAGACGTTCATGTAGTTCTTCTGCTGGAAGCTCGCGTGCGAGATCCCTTGCATCACGCTGAACTGCTTGTTCGGGTGCGGCAGCAGGCTGAAGAACCGGATCAGGTCGTCGAAGCTGGCGATGCCGTCGTGCTCGCCGCGAAGAACGATCGCGGGCACGTCGATCTTGCGCGGATCGAGCAGCGGCAGCTTCGAGCACATGTCCACATACGTGCCCGTGGGCATGGAGTCGTCCAGTGTCAGGATCGCGTCGGCGAAGGCGTCGATGGTGGTTTCGTCCGCCGTGCCGGGATGGTCACGCTGGAAGATGCTGTGCACGAACGGGCGGTCGATCGGCCGGCGGTTCCTGGCCAGGAATTCGGGCAGCTTTTTCCTGCGCTGCTCCAGGGTGGGGCTGCCCTCGCCGGTCCAGACGAAGGCATCGAGCGCCAGCTTGGCCACGCGGTCGGGATGGCGCTGCGCGAACAGCGCCGCCTTCAGCGCGCCCGAGGAAATGCCGTAGAACAGCAGCTGGCGGACTCCCGTCGCTTCCAGGACGTAGTCGCTGGCCGCCAGCAGGTCGTCGGCGCCGTTGCCGATGTCGAAGTTGATGTCCCGGTGCTTGTCCGAGCGGCCATAGCCTTCGTTGTCCATGGTCCACGTGTCGAAGCCATGGTCCGAGAACCAGTCCATCGCCGACGACCAGGGCCGGCCCGGCACATGCAGGTCGAACGTCGGCTGCGACGCCATCGACGATCCGTGCACAAAAAACAAGGTGCCGGCATGCGGCACCTTCGTCGAAGCTTTCTTCTCCCACAGGAACAACCTGATGTCGCCCTTGCGCGTCCAGTGCTCGGTCCCGCCCGTCCATTTCACTTCAGCCATCGAAACGGTCTCCATGTGACGGCGCCGGATCGCGCCGCGGCCATCCTGCCACAGGGTCCCTGGGCCCGCAATCGGGTCAGACGTGCTGCTTGAGCTTGGCCAGGAGCTTGAGCAATGCCGCCTTTTCGGCGGAGCCCAGCGCGCGAAGCAGCTTCGCTTCGTGGTCGCGCGCCTTGTTCACCAGGGGCTTGACCAGCCTGCGCCCGGCGGGTGTGACGCGGACCAGCGTGCGTCGCTGGTCGCCGGGGTCATCCTGCAGCGCCAGCCAACCCTGCTCGCACATGCGCCGGACCAGCTTGGTCACGGTGGGTTGCTTGGACAGCACTTCATGCGCGAGCTGGCTGATGGTCAGCGGCTCGCCGTCGTGCAAAGTCGCCAGCACCCGCCACTCGATCGATGTCAGCCCCGCCGCGCGGACATGGCCGTCGAATTCCTTGTACAGCGCGTGGTTCGCCTGTCCCAGCAGGTAGCCGAGATAGCCGTCGACGAACCGGGTTGCGCTCATGCGTTCAGAGCGGATGCTCGGTGTAGAAGCGCCCGCCGTGGAACAGCAGCGGCGACGCGCCGGGCCGATGGCCGCAGCGCTCCACTTCGCCCACGAAGATGACGTGGTCGCCTTCCTCGTAGCGGCTGCGGTTGAAGCACTCGAAGGTCGCGGCCGCGCCGTGCAGCAGCGGCGCGCCACCGATGCCTTCGCTCAGCCCGAGGCCGTTCCAGCGGTCGGCGCCCCGGGTGGCGAAGCGCATCGCCAGGTCCTTCTGGTCGGCCGCGAGCACGTTGATCGCATAGTGCGAGCCGTTGCTGAAAGCCGCGAGCGACGCCGCGTCGCGCGCCAGGCTCCACAGCACCAGCGGCGGATCGAGCGACACGGAGTTGAAGGAGTTGGCCGTCAAGCCGATCGGGCCGCCGTCCTGGCCGCGGGCCGTGACGATGGTGACGCCGGTCGCGAACATTCCCAGCGCGGCGCGAAATTGCTGCGACGAGAAGCTGGGGGGCTGGGCTTTGCGTGGCGGGTTCAAGGGGCTCGTGATTGCATGAAATTTCATGAATAATAGACCAACACCGCGGTGCGGGCGCCGGTCCCGAAAGCTGGCCCCGCCCCCCATACGGATCGACACGATGCTGCAGGAAATCATCGAACGCTTGGCGCTGATGCATGCGCCCGAGCTGCCGACCAACCTCGAAGGCGGCGTGACTGTCGTGGACCAGGGACGGGTGCTCGCATGACAAAACGCCTTCCCCGTTTCACGACGCTGGGCGGCGGGCCGACCGTGCTGATGCTGCACGGCATCGGCGGCGGCCACCTGGCTTTCGCGCCGCAGGTGGAAACGCTGGCCTCCAGCGGCTACCGCGCCGTGGCGTGGGACATGCCGGGCTACGGCTACAGTGCGCCGATCGAACCCTACACCTTCAAGGGACTGGCGGAGAGCTGCATTGCACTGATCGAAAGCCTGCAGTGCGGCGACGTGACGCTGCTGGGACACAGCATGGGCGGCATGGTGGCGCAGGAGGTGGTCGCGCGCCGGCCCGAGCTGGTGGGCAAGCTGGTGCTCTGCGGCACGTCGCCGTCGTTCGGCAAGCCCGGTGGCGACTGGCAGCGCAGCTTCATCGCCGAGCGCACGGCGGCGCTCGATGCCGGCCAGAGCATGGCGCAGCTGGCGACCATGCTGGTCCCGCAGCTGGCCGGCCCGGCGGCCCTGCCCGAGGGCGTGCAGCTGGCGACGCATTGCATGAGCCTGGTCAATCCCTCGACCTACCGGCGCGCACTCGAAGCCCTGGTCACTTTCGACCGCCGTGCCAACCTGCCCAACATCCGCGTGCCGACGCTGCTGATCTCGGGCGAGCACGACCGCAATGCGCCGCCGCAGATGATGAAGAAGATGGCCGGCGCTATCCCGGGCAGCAGTTATCTCGAGATGGCCGGGATCGGCCACCTGCAAAACCTCGAAGCGCCGGACGACTTCGATGGCCTGCTGCTGAACTTTCTCTCGCTGCCGCGCGTGCTGCACTAGCCATGCACATCCGAGCAGCCGCCCGACTCGCCATCGCACTGTCGCTGCTGGCCGCAAGCGGTGTAGGCGCCGAGCCGGACGAGGCTGTGCTCGGCAAGGGGCGCGGCTATCCCGTGGGCACGGCGTCCAGCTGGTACGGCAACCCCTATCGCGTCGGTTCCTGGTCCGCCATGGACACGGTCGCCGGCATGCCGATCCGCAACGTGGCGCGCGGCAGCGTCACCACGCCGCTGCCCGTCGCGGCCCAGCCGGCGAACATCCGCTATCGCTATCGCAACATCGGGTACACGCTGGACGAGTACCTCGAGCGGCAGCGAATCACCGGCTTGCTCGTCATCCGCAACGGCGAGATCGTCGCCGAGCGCTACCGCTATGGCCGCGGCCAGGACGCGCGCTTCCTGTCGTTCTCGATGGCCAAGAGCGTCACGTCGATGCTGGTGGGAATCGCGCTGGAGCGCGGCGTCATCGCATCGCTCGACGACACGGCGCAGCAGTATGCGAAGGAGCTGGCCGGCAGCGGCTATGGAGCGACGACCGTTCGCCAGCTGCTGCGCATGTCGTCGGGCCTCACGTTCAGCGAGCGCTACGACGGCAACGACGACGTGGCCCGCATGTCGCGCGCGGCGGCGACGGGACGCCCGCCGGTTGTCGACGTCCTGCGTTCGGTCGGCGATCGCCACTCGCCGCCGGGCGACAGATTCGTCTATGCGAGCGCGGAGACCGAGGTGCTCGGCCGCGTGCTTGCCGGCGCCAGCGGACGCAGCCTGTCCGACCTCACGAGCCAATGGCTGTGGCAGCCCCTCGGCGCGGAGCGCGACGCCTTCTGGGTTTTATCTCAGGACGGCCAGGAGCGCAGCTCCGGCTTCTTCAACGCCAGCCTGCGCGACTGGGGCCGGCTGGGCTGGATGCTGGCGCGCGACGGCCGCGTCGGCGATCGCCAGGTCGTTGCGCGCGAGTACATCCTCGACGCGACCGACGCCACGCGCCAGCCCGCCGCCTTCCAGCCGCGCCGCGCGACACCGTACTTCGGCTACGGCTACCAGTTCTGGCTGTTCCCGATGCGCGAGCGCAGCTTCGGCTTGCAGGGCGTGCACGGCCAGGCGGTGTTCGTCCAGCCCTCCAGCGGCATCGTCATGGTGCAGACCGCCGTCCAGGAAGCCGCCAGCGGCCAGCAGGATCCGCAACCGGGCCAGGAGCGCGATGCCTTCTGGCGCGGCGTGCTGGAATCGCTGGGCGGGAGGACGGAGTGAAGAACCAGGGACTCGCCTTTGTTCCGCCGTCGGCGAGCTGCCGTTCACGCAGCAGCAGCGTTCGCTGCTCGCACTGGCGCATGAGCTGGGGGAGGCGAAGTTCGCACCGCGTGCCGCGCAGTGGGACGAGGAGGCGAGCTTTCCCGTCGCCAATTTCGACGACCTGCGCGATGCCGGCCTGCTCGCGTTGTGCGTGCCCGAGGCGGATGGCGGCGGCGGCGCGGATTACCAAACCTACATGATGGTCGCCGCGCGGCGGACTATTACGGCATCCTGTGCACGGAGGACAAGGGCGATGAGAAGCCCGATGCGCGCGACACGCTCTATCTCGCCGTCCCCGCCAATGCCGCGGGCGTCGCGGCCGGCGGCGACTGGAATCCTCTGGGCATGCGCGGCACCGTCAGCCGCAATCTCACGTTCGTGATGGAGGGCGCGAACGACATCGCGCGGCTGGCCATCCGCACCTGCGGCGGCCAGAGCATGATGAAGCACCTGCCGCTGGAGCGCCTGTACCGCGACAGCCGCCACGGCTCGCTGATGCTGCCCTGGACCGCCGAGCTGGTGCTCGACCGGATGGGCCGCGAAGCGTTGTACCGGCCGGGCGAGAAGGACGAGTGAGCCGGGCCGCCGCCCTCGCCGAAGGTCAGCCGCGCGCATGGCTTATCCTCTGGCAACTCGTGGGATTCATGCCGTTGCCGCTGCCTGCACTTCGCTCCGTCCTGTTGCGCTGCCTTCTTCCGCTGGGCATGGCGATGCCGCTATGGGCGGGGCCCGCCAAGCCGCCCCAGGCCCGGCCGGCCGCCGCGGCGCCTGCCGCCCAGCCCGGCCCCTGCGACAGCGTCATGCGGCGCCTGCCCAACGTCAGCCGGACCCTGTGTACCGCTGCCGGCCTGCAGCCGGGCAGCGGCCGCTCGGTCAGGGGCGTGCCGCTGTACACGCGCGACGTCAGGCAGGAGGGCGCAAAGCTGCGGGTGCTGGTCATGGGCGGCATCCATGGCGACGAGCTGTCGTCGGGTTCGGTCGCGATGCACTGGATCGCCCTGGCCATGCAGCCGGCGCAGATGCCGCAGCCGGTCCACTGGCGCTTCGTGCCGGTCCTCAATCCCGACGGCGTCATGCAGCAGCCGCCGCGGCGCGTCAACGCCAACGGCGTCGACCTCAACCGCAACTTCCCGACGCCGGACTGGGAGCGCGACGCCGCCAGCTACTGGGAAAAGCGCACCCGCAAGGATCCGCGCCGCTGGCCGGGCAAGCAGCCGCTGTCCGAGCCGGAAACGCGTTACCTGCACGAGCAGATGCAAAGCTTCAAGCCGCACCTGATCGTCGCCATCCACGCGCCGTACGGGGTGCTCGATTTCGACGGTCCTTCGGTGCCGCCATCCAAACTCGGCCGGCTGTACCTCGACCAGGTCGGCATCTTTCCGGGCTCGCTCGGCAACTACGGCGGCGTGCACAAGGGCGTCCCGGTGGTGACCATCGAGCTTCCCAACTCCATGCGCACGCCGCTGGACGCCGAGATGCGCCAGATGTGGCTGGACCTGCTGCGCTGGATGGGCGAGAAGGCGGTCGGCATGGGCAACGCCGGCCGCTGAGCAACACGGGCGACCGCAAGCGACCGCAAAATCCGCCAGACTCGAACCTATGGACATTGCTGCAATGAACGACACCACGCTTCCTTCCGACATCGCACCGCGCTTCGGCAGCGGCCACGCCGTCAAGCGCATCGAGGACGAGGGCCTGCTCAAGGGCTCCGGCCAGTTCACCGACGATCTCGCACCCGCCGGGCACCTGCACGTGTGCTTCGTGCGATCGCCGTATCCGCACGCGAAGATCCAGTCGATCGACACCTCTGCCGCCAAGGCCATGCCCGGGGTCCTGGCCGTGGTCACCGGCGCCGAGCTGGTCGCGGCCGGCGTCAAGCCCATCCCCGGCAGTCCGGACTTCAAGCGCGCCGGCGGTGCGCCGGGCGCCACGCCGCCGCGCCGGCCGCTGGCGCATGAGCGCGTGCGGTTCGTCGGCGAGCCGGTCGCGATCATCGCCGCCGAAACCGTGCAGCAGGCCCGCGACGCGGCCGAAGCGGTGGTCGTCGATTACGAGGAACTTCCCAGCGTGGTCGACCACAACCAGGCGGTGAGCGGCAACGCGCCCGTCCTGTGCGACGAGGCGCCGGACAACATCGCCGCCGAAATGCGGCACGGCAAGGAGGCGGAAACCGCCGAGGCTTTTTCGAGGGCGGCGCACCTGGTCAAGCTGTCGGTCGTCAACCAGCGCGTGGTCGCGTTCACCCTGGAGCCGCGTTCGGTGCTGGCATGGATCGCCGAGGACGGCCGGCTCACGCTTCGCATGAGTTCGCAGATGCCATCGGGCGTGAAGAACGCTCTGTGCAACGACATCCTCGGCCTGGCGCCGGATCGCGTGCGCGTCACCGTCGGCGACGTCGGCGGCGGCTTCGGCATGAAGACCGGCATCTATCCCGAAGACGCGGCGGTGGCCTGGTGCGCGCTGCAGCTCAAGCGCCCGCTCAAGTGGGTGGCGGACCGCAGCGAGGAATTCCTGGCCAGCACCCATGGCCGCGACGTTGAAACGCACGCCGAACTGGCGCTGGCCGCCGACGGCAAGATCCTGGCCCTGCGGCTGCGCGGGCTGGCCAACGTCGGCGCCTATGCCACCGGGACGGGCCTGGCGATCCAGCTCCTGATCGGACCCTGGGTCCAGACCAGCGTCTACGACATCCCGGTGATCGACTTCCATTTCCGGGCGGCGCTGACCAACACCGCGCCCACCGGCGCCTACCGCGGTGCGGGCCGGCCCGAAGCCATCTTCATCATCGAAAGGCTGATGGACGAGGCCGCGCGCCAGACCGGGATCGACCGCGTGGCGCTGCGTCGGCGCAACTTCATCAAGCCCGAGCAGATGCCCTACACCAACCCGATGGGCCAGACCTACGACGTGGGCCGCTTCGAGCACGTGATGGACCAGGCGCTCGCGCAGGCCGACTGGAACGGCTTCGCGGCGCGCGCCGAGCAAAGCAAGGCGCGCGGCCTGGTGCGCGGCCAGGGCATCGCCACCTTCCTCGAATGGACCGGCGGCAACGTGCTGCAGGAGCGGGTGACGGTGGCGGTGCGCGGCGACGGCATCATCGAGGTCTTCTCCGCCGTCAACCAGATGGGGCAGGGCATCGCGACCACGCTGGCGCAGCTCATGGTCGACGTCTTCGACGTGCCGCTCGACAAGGTGCAAGTGGTGCTGGGCGACACCGATCGCGGCGACGGCTTCGGCAGCGCCGGCTCGCGCTCGCTGTTCACCGGCGGCTCGGCCCTCACCGTCGGCGCCGGCAAGGCGATGGACCAGGCGCGGCAGCTCGCCGCCGGAGAGCTCGAGGCCGCGGCCGACGACCTGGCGTACGCGGCGGGACGCTTTGTCGTGCGCGGCACCGACCTGGGCATCGGCCTGTTCGAGCTGGCCGGCAAGCAGCCGGAGGGCCGGATCTTCGTCGAGAGCACGTCGTCGGTTTCCGGGCCGAGCTGGCCGAACGGCTGCCACATCAGCGAGGTGGAGCTCGATGCGGCGACCGGCGAAGTGCAAGTCGTCGCCTACAGCAGCGTCAACGACGTCGGCCGGGTGGTGAACCCCATGATCGTGCGCGGCCAGCTCGATGGCGGCGCGGTGCAGGGCATCGGCCAGGCGCTGTGCGAACACATGGCGTACGACCCAGAAACCGGCCAGCCGATCACCGGCAGCCTGATGGATTACAGCGCGCCGCGGGCCGAGATCGTGGCCTGCGAATTCGTCACCGAGATGGACCAGTCGACGCCGTGCAAGAACAATCCGCTGGGAGTCAAGGGCGTCGGCGAACTGGGCACCATCGGCGCCGCGCCGAGCGTGGTGAATGCCGTTGCGGACGCGGTGGCCAGAGCCGGCCGACCTGAGCTGGCGCCCCGGCTGCAGATGCCGCTGACCTCGCTCAAGCTCTGGGAAGCCCTGCAGTAGCGGCAAGCGCCGCGCGGCTTCAGAAGCCCTGCGCCAGCAGGGTTTCGCGCAGGGCCTGGCCCTTTTCCTCGCTGTACTCGCCTTCCACCCGCGCGAGCACCTGGCCGTCGCGGCCGATCACCAGCACCCATGCGTGATCGATGCCCGACATGCCGGCGGCGCGCATGAAGGCCTCGCGGTTGGTGAAGACGGGAACCAGCCTGGAGCGGTCGACCAGGGCGCTGTGCCGCGCCAGGATGCCGCTTTCGATCTCGCTGCGCGCGAGGTCCGTCCCGGGGTCGTCGAGCACCGGAATCTTCAGCCAGGCGATCGCGTCGTTCTCGCGCAGCTGCATGCCCTTGATCCAGCTTTCGATCTCGCCGCGATGGCCGCGGTTGAACGCGACCAGGGCCAGCGTGCGGCCGGCGGGCAGGCCCTGCGGCAGCGCGATCGGCTGCTGGTTCAGGCGTTTGGCGTTGACGGCGGGCATGCGGCCCATCAGCGTGGATTCGTTCGGCGCGGCGAGCGCCAGCAACAGGGCGACGGTGACCGCGCCCAGCCAGGCGAGAACTTGGATCCAGATGGTTTTCATGGGGCGCCTCCGCGCGTCGCAGACCCACAGCACAAATGTGCACGTCGAGTGTTTCATGGGCGGCGAATGAGCGTTCGGGAGCGCATGTAAAGTAGCTCGTACAGATGTAGTCAAAGGTAACTCGCCTAAAATTCTCGCATGAGCACTGCCGCGGGCGCCAAGCCATCGTTCAAGGAGCAGATGCTTCAGGCACGCGAAGAAGCGATCGTCAAAAGCGTGAACCGGCTGCTGGCGGAGAAGGGTTTCGACGCGATGACGGTGGACGAAGTCGCCGCATCGGTCGGCATCGCCAAGGCCAGCCTCTACAAGCATTTCCCGAGCAAGGAAGACCTCGCCGCCGCGGCGATGGTGAGGGTGATGCGCAGCGCCCGAGAATTCCTGGACGGCATCGACGCCGGCCTGCCGCCGCTGGAGAAACTCAGGGCCGTCGTGCGCTGGACGCTGCAGGTGCAGCTGGCCGGCCAGATGCCCTCGCTGCCCACCCAGAACTCCAGCCTGCGTGCCGCTCTGACCGGCAGCAGGGAATATGTCGACGCCCTGATGGAGATCAGCGTGCGGCTCGGCGCGTGGATCGAAGCGGCGCAGGCCGCGGGTGCGCTCAATCCGAAGCTGCCGCCGATCGCCGTGCTCTACACGCTCTATGCGCGGGGCTGCGATCCGGTGCTGGAATTCCTGCGCGGCGGCGGCCAGCACACCGACGACGAGATCGTCGACCTCGTGCTCAGCACCTGTTTCGACGGGCTGAACAGCCGCTAGGCAGCCAGGGTCTCGGCACGCCGGGGCACCTCGAGCGCCAGCTGCGGCCGAAAGCCTTCCTGCTCGCCCTTGCTGGCGTAGCCCAGCGTGTTCGCGACCACCCGGCAGCCGTTTTCCAGATAGTCCTGCGGGCAGTGCAGGTGGCCGTGGATCCACAGCTGCGCCATCGCCAACAGGTCGTCCAGCGCGTTGCAGAAGCCGGCCGTGCCGGGCGTGATGCCGTAGCGGGGATCGGCGCTGCGCAGGCTGGGCGCGAAATGCGTCGCCACCACCGTCGGCCCGTCGAACGGCTGGGCCAGCGCCTCGCGCAGCCACTGCTGGCACACCAGCCCCTGCTCTCGCCAGCCTTCGGCCAGGAAAGGCAGGCCACGCCGCGTGGCGCCGGTTTTCTGCAAGTAGAAATTCGCCGCCCGGAACGCCTTGTGGCGCGCTCTCAGCACCTTGGTCAGGTCGCCGTCGGCCGGCGCGAGCGCATCGAAGTCGGTCCACAGCGTCGTGCCGAGAAAGCGCACTCCCTGCAGCACGACCGACTCGCGTTCCAGCCAGGTGATGCCCAGCCGCTCGCAGGTGTCGCGCAGGCGCTGGTGGGTCTCGTCGAAGTCGAGGTTGTCGTATTCGTGGTTGCCGGGCACGAACAGCACCGGCACGGGCCAGTCGTTCTTCGGCGAGAAGCGGGCCAGGCCGAAATCGCTGTCGGCAAGCCGCGATCCCTCCTGGTAGGACCCGGTGTCGCCGGCAAGCACCAGCACGTCGGCGCCCGGCGCCGGTTCGGGCCGGAAATTCGGATGGACTTCGAGATGCAGGTCGGAAAACAGCTGGAGCTTCACGCAGCCGATTGTCCATGCCCGGCTGCCGCCGCCCTGTCGGACGGATCAGACGGCTTGCGCAGTGCCCGGTTGGCGCCCGGCTGCGTCAGAGCCGCACGCCCGCGGCCTTCACCGTCGGCGCCAGCTGGGTGACCTGTTCCTTCACGAAGGCGGCGAAGGCCGGCTGGCCGACCGGCGACGGGCTGATCCCCAGCTCGGCCATCTTCTGCTTCACCGGCGCCAGCGACAGGATCTCGTTGCAGGCGGCGTTCAGCCGCGCAACCACCTCGGCCGGCATCTTCGGCGGCCCGGACAGGCCGAAGAAGTTGTCGAGCACCAGCCGGCGGTGGCCGGCTTCGGCGCCGCTGGGCACGTCGGGCACCAGCGGCGAGCGGTTGGCCGAGGTCACCGCCAGCGGCACGACTGGCCGCTCCTGAAGTACGGGACGAAGGCCGTGAGCACGTCGATGCCGACCGGCACCACGCCGGCGATGAGATGGGTCGTCATCGGCGCGCCGCCGCGGTAGGGGACATGGACCATGTTCAGGCCCAGCGACGTCTTCATCAGCTCGCCGTAGATGTGGCCGATCGAGGCCGGGCCGCCGGAGCCGAAGTCCAGGCGCCCCTGCTTCCTGGCCATCGCCTCCAGGTCGGCGAAGGTCTTCAGGCCGCTCTTGGGGTTGGCCATCACCACGCAGGGCGCGTTGCCGATCAGCGCGATGTGGGTGAAGCCTTCGACCGGGTCGTAGGGCTGCTTCTCGAGCGCGAACGGGCCGATCGAGATCGGGGTCGAGTTGCTCAGAATCAGGGTGTAGCCGTCGGGGGCGGCCTGCGTCACCAGCAGTCCGCCGACGCTGCCGCCGGCGCCGGGCCGGTTGTCGACGACCACCGCCTGGCCGAGCTTTTGCGACAGCTGTTCGGCCATGACGCGGGCGACGATGTCGCTGGCGCCACCGGCGGGGAACGTGACCACGATGCGGATCGGCTTCTCGGGCCAGGCGGCGCGGGCCGGCAGGGCCAGTGCGGCAGCGCCGGCGGCAAGGATCTTGAGCGCGGTCCGGCGCGGTGTGTGCAGTGGCTTCATGGGGTTCCTCGGGATGGAAAGCGGCGTGGCGCGCCGGTCCAACTTATTGCAAGCCCCGTGCCACCGCCAGCGGCCTTACGCGCCCGGCGCGCCGAAAGCCTCGTGCGAAGCCGCGGCCACGGCCAGCCGCAGCCACGCGTGGTCGCTGCGTTCCTGGCGCCGGTGCCAGAGCGCGTCGACGTGCACCGGCGACACGTCGAAAGGCAGTTCCCGCAGCGTCAGGTCGCTGGCCATGCCGGTCACCTTGACAAAGTGGCGCGGCAGCACGGTCAGCAGGTCGGACGCCGACACCACCCGGCCGGCGGTGAAGAATTGGTTGACCGTCAGCACCACCCGCCGCTGCCTGCCGCGCGAGGCCAGGGCCTCGTCGACGAAGCCGAACGGTCGCCCGGAAAAGCTGACCAGCAGGTGGCGCGCGGCGCAGTAGCGGTCGAGCGTCATCGCGCCCTTGCGCAGGGGATGGCCGGTGCGCATCACGCAGACGTATTCGCCGTTGTAGAGCCGCTGGTGCGCGAACGCCGCCATCCCGCCGGACTGGGCCTGCGCCGTCAGGTCGGCCAGCACGGCCGGGAAGAAGCCGACTGCGAGATCGATCTGGCCCTCGTCGAGCAGCCGCCGCGGGTCGCGCGTGAGCAGGGGCAGGACGCGCATCGACACGCCGGGCGCGTCGCGTTCGATGATCTTCACCAGGCCCGGCATGAGCGACGCCGCCGTGGCGTCCGCCATCGCCAGCACGAAGGTCTGGCGCGCTTCCGAGGCGACGAACTCGCCCGGCGCAAAGGAGGTTTCGAGCTGCCGCAGCGCGTCCGCGACCGCCGGCCAAAGCGCGACGGCGCGTGGCGTGGGCTCGACGCCGTAGCCGCTGCGCGTCACCAGCTGGTCGCCGACGGCTTCGCGCAGCCGGGCCAGGGCGTTGCTGACCGCCGGCTGCGTCATCGACAGGTTGCGCGCCGCGCGGGTCAGGTTGCGCTCGGACATGACCTGGTCGAACACCCGCAGCAGGTTCAGGTCCAGGGTCCGGAAATTCGGTTCTTTCATCACCATGATGAATGATATCCATCATGAATCTAAATTTGCTATATATCAGTGCAAACCCTAGTATTGGTTCACGCAAGGGCAATACCGTCCCAAGCGCACGAGAAGGAAGAACACCATGACCAGCTTTGTCCAAGTCGCACAACCGACAGAACACCCCGGCGTCGTCCGTGCGGAACGCGCCGCCGGTTCGATCAAGCAAGCTGCCCAGAACGCCGTCAGCGCCCGCGGGGCCGCGATGCTGCTGCTCAGCGCGATTGTTTCCGCGCTGCTCGTCGCAGCCAACCAGGTCGGCACCTGGACCGAGGGCCACCTGATGCTGGGCTGGGTCGCCGTGTGGACGATCGCCTTCGCCGCCCTGGCGCTGACCGCCAGCTCCCTGGGCGGTGTCGCCCGCAGCATCCGCGCACAGCTGGGCCGCTGGGCCGCAGCCCGCCGCGCCGCCGCACAGGACGAGCAGCTCTGGGGCCTGGCCCTGACCGACGCCCGCGTGATGGCCGACATCAGCCGCGCGATGAGCAGCGACGCCGCCCGCGACGTCCGCGGCTACTGAGCGACAGCCGGGAACCGACCATGGCGCTCGATCGAAACAGGCTGCTGCCGCAATTGCTGCGGCTGCTGCCCCGGCGCCTGATCGCCGCGCTGGACGAATGGTCCTACCGGGTTGCCCGCTCGCGCGCCGAGCAACGCCGCCGGCGCTTCGACGCGGCCGGCATGGCCCGCGCTTCCCGCTCCGGGGAATTCCAGCCGTCCATGAGCGGCGGCTCGAGATAGCTTGTCCGGGGGTCCGAGGGGCGCCCTGAAAAAAACGGCCCGCGTGCGGGGCGGGCAACTAGAGAATCAGGGCCTTGCCGGCCGCTGTGGGCTCAAGAGCAGCAGGAGCGCATTGCGCGCGGTGCCCGACCCGGTTGTGCAGCGGTCGCCGGCAGCGCCAGGTCTTCGAGGATGGTGCAGTCGACCGCCGGTCCGCCGGCGCAGGCCGTATCGCAGCTGTTTACGAATGCGGCCAGGCTCGTCTCCAGCGCCTGCAGTTGCGCCAGCTTGGTCTGCACCTCCTGCAAGTGCACCTGGGCGATGTCCCGCACCTCCACGCAGTTCCGGTCCGGCTGGTTCACCAAGCCAACGAGTTCCCGCACCTGCTCGATCGTGAAGCCGAAGTCCCGGCACCGACGAATGAAGGCCAGGCGCCGGATGGCTGCGTCATCGTAGTGCCGCTGGTTCCCCTCCGTACGCTGAGCTGCTGGCAGAAGCCCCACCTCTTCGTAATACCGGATGGTCGGCACGCTGCAGCCGGTCCGCTTGGCCGCGGCACCAATCGACACGGGTAATACAGTGCTCATGGCCCTATCGTAGGTCAGGTGCAGGTCGAGCAGCACGGGCGTGCGGGCGCCATCGTCAGCGCGCCTTCGCACCGCACGCGGGTGCCGTCCCAGCGCTTTCCGGGCAGCCGCACGCACTCGCGGTCTCAACCTCGCGCTTGCGTCTCCAGGCGACCACGGCAGCTACGGCAGCAAGGGCGACACCGCCGGCCGCCAGCGGCAGCCAGGACTCCGTGTACGCGCTGAGGGCGCCTGCCCCTCCGGCGAACAGCCCAGAGCCAACCCCCAGCGCGGCCATCCCGCCGATGATGGGAGCGGCGCAGCAGGCCGCGCAGGCTGCTCCGGCGCCGAGAACGAGTTTCCAAGGCTTCATGTGACAACTACCTTTGATGCATGGGCAAGCCGCCCACGACCAGAACGGTACGACCTCAAGTGACCTGAGGTTCAAGCCCGCTCGTCGAAAGGCCACGATGACCACATGGACGTGCTCAAGACCCTTGGACTTTTCACCGTCACAGCCCTTCGGACCCCGAAGAACGGCCTTTCCAGGCTTCAGCGACAGCCTTAGGCCATCAGCTGATCAACGCCTTTCCGGGGCTGGCCTCAAGCGGCGAGCCGCTGCTCGATCTTCGCCTTGGTTTCGCTCAGCTCGCGCGGCAGGTGGTACTCGAGCTGCTTGAACAGCTCGCTGTGCAGCTCCATCTCCTGGCGCCATGCGTCCTTGTCGATGCTGGTCGCGGCTTTGAACTGCTCGGGCGTGAACGGCAGGCCGTTCCAGTTGACTTCCTCGTACGCCGGGCCGACGCCGAACACGTGCTCCTTGCCCGGAATCTTGCCTTCGATGCGGTCGATCATCCACTTGAGCACGCGCATGTTCTCGCCGTAGCCGGGCCAGACGAACTTGCCGTCCTCGTCCTTGCGGAACCAGTTGGTGGTGTAGATCTTCGGCAGCTTCGCGCCGGTTGCGGCGATCTTCTTGCCCAGGTTCAGCCAGTGCTGGAAGTAGTCCGACATGTTGTAGCCGGTGAAGGGCAGCATCGCGAACGGGTCGCGGCGTACCACGCCGACCTGGCCGACGATGGCGGCCGTGGTCTCGGAGCCCATGGTCGCTGCCATGTAGACGCCTTCCACCCAGTCGCGGGCCTCGGTCACCAGCGGCACGGTGGTGGAGCGGCGGCCGCCGAAGATGAAGGCATCGATCGTCACGCCCTGCGGGTCGTCCCAGGCCGGATCCAGCGCCGGGTTGTTGATGGCGGCGACGGTGAAGCGTGCGTTGGCGTGAGCCGCCTTGGCGCCCGTTTCCCTGGCGATCGCCGGCGTCCATTCCTTGCCCTGCCAGTCGATGGCGTGCTGGGGCGCCGGGCCCATGCCTTCCCACCAGACGTCGCCGTCGTCGGTCAGCGCGACGTTCGTGAAGATCACGTCCTTGTCCAGGCTGGCCATGCAGTTCGGGTTGGTGTCGTAGTTGGTTCCGGGAGCGACGCCGAAGTAGCCTGCCTCCGGGTTGATCGCGCGCAGCTTGCCGTCCGCGCCCGGCTTGATCCAGGCGATGTCATCGCCGATGGTCGTGACCTTCCAGCCTTCGAAGCCCTTGGGCGGGATCAGCATCGCGAAGTTGGTCTTGCCGCAGGCCGACGGGAAGGCCGCCGCCACGTGGTACTTGCGGCCCTCGGGAGTGGTCACGCCCAGGATCAGCATGTGCTCGGCGAGCCAGCCTTCGTCGCGGCCCATCGTGGAAGCGATGCGCAGCGCAAAGCACTTCTTGCCCAGCAGCGCGTTGCCGCCGTAGCCGGAGCCGAAGGACCAGATCTCGCGCGTCTCCGGATAGTGGACGATGTACTTGGTCTTGTTGCACGGCCAGGAGCTGTCTTTCTGGCCGGGCTCCAGCGGCGCGCCCACGGTGTGGATGCAGGGCACGAACTCGCCTTCGACGCCGAGCACGTCGTACACGGCCTTGCCCATGCGCGTCATGATCTTCATGTTGACGGCGACGTAGGGGCTGTCGGACAGCTCGATGCCGATGTGGGCGATCGGCGATCCCAGCGGGCCCATCGAGAACGGCACGACGTACATGGTGCGGCCGCGCATGCAGCCGTCGAACAGCGGCTGCAGGGTGGCGCGCATCTCCGCCGGGTCGGTCCAGTTGTTGGTCGGGCCGGCGTCTTCCTTCTTCTTCGAGCAGATGAAGGTGCGGTCTTCGACCCGCGCGACGTCGGACGGATCGGAGCGGGCCAGGAAGGAATTCGGGCGCTTGACCGGATCGAGCTTGACGAAGGTGCCGGCGTCGACGAGCTGCTGCGCCAGGCGGTTGTATTCCTCGTCGCTGCCGTCGCACCAGTAGATGGATTCGGGCTTGCACAGCGCCACCATGTCGGCGACCCAGGCGATCAGCCTGGCGTTCTTGACGTAGGCCGGCGCATTGAGGTTCAGCCCCTGCATCGCGGGTAAGTTCATATGAAAAGCTCCTGAGTATGAAAATCGTCTTTTCAAAGGAGCTCGCGGGGCAGGGCCTGAGAGCAGCCTTTGAAAAAACGGCTTCGCGTCTCAGTCGGCGGGCGGTGTCGCGGGGTGGGCAACGGGCTTGGGCGTGAAGGGTGCTTCACAGTCCGCGGGTCGGCTGGGATGACAATTTTATGAAGGCGAACGGTCTAACGACCGTCTGTAGAGGCAAAAACAATGCAAAACTTGCATAGGGTTATGCGACAGCAGGCCGAACCGGGGCGGGCGTCTTGAAGCGGCGCCAGTGGCTCAAGACCGCGGCCTCGGCAGTCTTCGGGGCGCAGGCCACAGCCTTCGCTCAGGGCGTGCCGGGTCCCGCGGCGCCGGCGAGAGTCGCCGTCGCGTCCAGCGTCCAGGCGGCGATGGAAGCGCTGGCGCCGGCCTTCACCCGCGCCACCGGCCACCGGCTCGTCCTGAGCTTCGGCGCGTCCGGCAACCTCGTGCGCCAGATCGGCCAGGGCATGCCAGTCGACCTGTTCCTGTCGGCGGACGAGGAGTTCGCGAACCGGCTGGCGCAGTCGGGCTGGGCGCGCGACGCCGGCGTGGTCTACGCCACCGGACGGCTGGCGCTGGTGGTGGCCCGCGGGACGAGCATCGCGCTCGACCCGCGGCTGGAAGGGCTGAAGGCGGGCTGGGCCGGAGTGCGCAAGTTCGCCATCGCCAATCCGCAGCTGGCGCCGTACGGCAAGGCGGCGCGCGAGGTGCTGCAGACGCTGGGCCTCTGGGACTCGGCCCAGCCGCGGCTGGTGCTGGGCGAGAACGTGGCGCAGGCGGCGCAGTTCGTCGCCAGCGGTTCGGCCGAAGCCGGCTTCACGGCCTTGTCGCTGGTCGAGGGGCGCGGCGACGTTACCTGGCGCGGCCACGTTGCCGTGGACCGCGCCCTGCATTCGTCGCTGCGCCAGCGCATGGTGCTGCGGCGCGAGGCCGGGCCCGCGGCCATTGCGTTCTACGAGTATCTGCAGACGCCGGCGGCTCGCGCGGTTCTGCAAAGTCACGGCTTCGGTTGAGCACGGTCACAATCCGGCCATGGATTGGCAAGCCGCCCGCGTCTCCCTGCTCCTGGCCGCGCTGACGGCCGTGCTGCTCCTGCCCCCGGGGATCGCGCTGGCGCGCTGGCTCGCGTTGACGCGCTGGCGCGGCAAGCCACTGGCCGAGGCGCTGCTGATGCTGCCCTTGCTGCTGCCGCCGACCGTGATCGGTTTCTACTTTCTGCTGGCGCTGGGCCAGGCCTCTCCGCTGGGCGCCTGGCTGGCAAGCAACCTGGACCTGCGGCTGGTCTTCAGCTTCCAGGGACTGCTGCTCGCCAGCCTGCTGGTCAACCTGCCGTTCATGGTCCAGCCGATCCAGCGCGCCTTCGCGGCGATTCCGCACAGCCTGCGCGAGGCAGCCTGGGTTTCCGGCCTGGGCGCGTGGCGCACTTTCCTGAAGATCGAGTTGCCGCTGGCCTGGCCTGGGCTGCTGGCCGGCGTCGCGCTCACGGCGGCCCACACGCTGGGCGAGTTCGGCGTCGTGCTGATGGTCGGCGGCAGCATCCCGGGCGAAACCCGCACCCTGAGCATCGCGATCTACGACCGGGTCCAGGCCTTCGACACCGCAAGCGCCCACGCCATGGCCCTCGCGCTGGTCTTTTGCTCGGTGCTGGCGGTAGCGCTGGTGTTCGCCGCGGACCGCAAGCGGCCGCTGCAGGAACGCTAGTCGCGATGGGGAAGCTTTTCGTCCAATTGCGCAACGAGCAGCCGATGCCGCTGGAGGCGGCGTTCGACTGCGCGCCTGGCGAACTGGTCGCGCTGGTCGGCCCGTCGGGCAGCGGCAAGACCAGTTTGCTGCGCGCCATCGCCGGCCTGCTCCACACCCGCAGCCTGCGCGGCCGCATCACGGCGGGCGACCAGTGCTGGTTCGACAGCGACAAGCGGATCGCCCTGCCGCCGCAGGCGCGGCGCGTCGGCCTGGTGTTCCAGCACTATGCCCTGTTCCCCCACCTGACGGCGCTGGAGAACGTGGCGATCGGCACTCGCAACGCGGAGCCGGCGGAGCGTTTCGCTTCGCTGTTCGATCGGCTCGGCCTGAGCGGGCTGGAGCAGCGGCGGCCGGCCCAGCTCTCGGGCGGCCAGCAGCAACGCGTGGCCCTGGCCCGTGCGCTCGCTCGCGACCCGCGGGTGCTGCTGCTCGACGAGCCCTTCTCGGCCGTGGACGCGCCGGCGCGGCAGGCGCTTTACCGCGAACTCGCGACGCTGCGGCAAAGCCTGGCGACGCCGATCGTTCTGGTCACGCACGACCTGCAGGAGGCGCGGCGCCTGGCGGACAGGGTCGTGATCCTCGACGCCGGCCGCAGCCTGCAGACCGGCACGCCGGCCCATGTATTCGCCAGTCCACGCAATGCGCGGGTCGCCGGGCTGGTCGGTATCCAGAACCACTTCGAAGGCCGCTTCCACAAGGACCAGCCCGGCTGGGGGCGGCTGGCCTGGGGCCGGAGCGCCGACGCGCCGGTGCAGCTGAGGGTGGTCGACAAGAACAAGATCGCCGACGGCGCCGCCGTGACCTGGGTGGTGGCGGGCGAGGGTATCGACATCTGCGCCGACGAGGCCGGTGCGGCGGTCGGCAACCGGCTGCGCTGCGAACTGCTGGAAGTGCTGGCCCTAGGCGAAACCAGCCTGTGCACCCTGCGGCCCGAGGGCGTGGCGCAGGAGCGGGTGACGCTCAACCTGCCGGCGGCCCAGCTCAGGTCGCTCGGGCTGGCGCGCGGCGGCTGGGTCCAGCTGGCCATCGCGCCGGAGGCGGTGCACATCATGCCGCTGCGCCTCGACCCGAAGGACCAGGCGCAGCCGGCCGATCAGGCCATGTAGATGGCGATGAAGGCCAGCAGGAACATCAGCACGCCGCCGACCAGGGGCAGCACGATCGGGATCGCGTGCACGACGTTTTCGACCGGATCGTGGTACTCGGCGGCGGGTTCGCCATGGGTCTGGCGCGGTGCGGGGTCGGACATTTTCTTTTCCTGACGGAGAGACGGTTAGGGCACGATTTTAGCCGTCGCTCACGCCGCCGCTATGACAGGGCGTAAGTGGCGGTGGCCCGGCAGACGCTCTTGCCGTCGCTGCAGCCCCGGATGCGCGAAGTACCCGGCCAGCGCGGACCGCAGCAGATCCTTCTTCATTTCTGCTCCTCGGCCGTAAAGCCCGCTTCATGCAACGCGTCCAGCACGGCGGCGATGTGCTCGCGGCTGCGGGTCTGCAGCACCAGCTCGATCTCGACGTTCTGCGCCGCGAGGGTGGTGAAGGCCCGCTGGTGATGCACCTCGTCGATGTTGCCGCCGGCCTCCGCCACCGTCGCGGTGATCCTGGCCAGCGAACCGGGCACGTCGCGGGCGCAGACGCGGATCCGCGCCAGCCGCCCCGCCCGCACCATGCCGCGCTCGATGATCGCCGCCAGCAGCAGCGGGTCGATGTTGCCGCCGCCGAGCACCAGGCCCACCTTGCGGCCGCGAAAGCGCTCCGGCTCCTTGAGCAGCGCCGCCAGGCCGGCGGCGCCCGCGCCCTCGACCAGCGTCTTCTCGATCTCCAGCAGCATCACGATCGCCTGCTCGACGTCGCCTTCGTCGACCAGCAGGATGTCGTCCACCAGCTTCTCGACGATGGCCTGCGGCACCTTGCCCGGCGTGCCGACGGCGATGCCTTCGGCGATCGTGCTGCTGCCCTGCGGCAGGTCGGTGTGCTTGATCGCGTTGAACATGTTGGGAAAGCGCAGCGTCTGCACGCCGATCACCTCGATCCCGGGCTTGAGCGCCTTGGCCGCCGTCGCGATGCCGGCGATCAGTCCGCCGCCGCCCACGGCCACCAGCAAGGTGTCGAGCTCGGGCACGGCCTCGAGCATCTCGAGCCCGACCGTTCCCTGGCCGGCGACCACCGCTTCGTCGTCATAGGGATGGACGAAGGTGAGCTGCTGCTCCTTGGCCAGCGCCAGCGCATGGGAACGCGCCTCGTCCAGCGTGTCGCCATGCAGCACGATCTCCGCGCCGAAACCGCGCGTGCCTTCCACCTTGACGCTCGGCGTGAAGCGCGGCATCACGATCACCGCGCGCAGCCCGAGCCGCTGCGCGTGATAGGCGACGCCCTGTGCGTGGTTGCCGGCGCTCATCGCGATCACGCCGCGCTCGCGTTCGGCGGCCGACAGCTGGACCAGCTTGTTGCACGCGCCGCGCTCCTTGAAGGACGCTGTGAACTGCAGGTTCTCGAATTTGAGGAAGACCTGCGCGCCGACGATGCGTGAAATCGTGCGCGACTCGACGCATGGCGTCACAAGCACCTGGCCCAGCAGTCGCTGTGCTGCCCGGCGGATTTCGGCGAGGTCGATCATGGCGCGATTGTGCGCGGTAAAGCGTGGCAAAGTGGCTCAAACCCCACAGCGTGCGTCTTCCATGTAGCATCAGGGCGCGTTATCGTCAGCAGGCCCAAATCGTGGCTGGAGGCATTGATGGTCAAGCGCTCGGTTGATGTGCAGGTACTTCCCTCGCCGGGGCTGAAAGACGCGCCGGTGCTGGACTTGATGTGCTCGCATTTCGTGCTGACGCTCGCCGCCAAGCAGGGCGGCAAGTTCAACGTGCGGCGTGACCTGAACGGCCTGCTCTCGCTCGCCGGACGGCACCTGGTGTGGCCCGCGCCCGCGCTCGCGAGGCTGCGCGAATTCCTGGGACGCCGCTGCAAGGACAACGAGTTCTGGCGCGGCCACGAGCAGCTGGCCACGGGCGAGTTCCTCGAGCGCCATGGCGTCTGGCGCGGCCCGTACGAAGAAGGAACTCTTTTCTTCTACCTCGACGAATACGCCAAGGACCAGCCCAAGGACCTGCTCTCGGTGTTGAGCGTCACCGGCGAGTGGCTGACGCACGCGCTGAAGAAACATTCAACGCTGGTGGAAAAGAACATCGATGCGCTCTCCGGCCTGCTGCAGTTGAACAAGGCGGAGCGCGCGCTGCTGTTGTACGGCACGCTCGCGCGCTACCAGCGTGACCTGCGCAGCATCCTCGTGGAGTTCAAGGTCAACAACGCGCCCGAGGCCTATGCGGCGATCGCCGAGATCGCCGGCGTCAACGCCACCGAGGTCGGCGAGGCATTGCGCGCGGGCTCGCGGCTGGAGCGCATCGGCCTGGTGGAGAACCTGATCTCCGAACACAACATCACCGACCTCGCGGACCTGATGAAGGTCAGCGAAAAACTGCCGCCGGTCCTGATGCGCGAATACCGCGACCAGAACGAGCTGATGGCGGTGTTCACGCGGCCCTCGGCCAAGAGCGACCTGGGCCTGAGCGATTTCAGCTTCGTCGAGGAGGACGCGCAGGTGCTGTGCTCGCTCCTGAGCAACGCGGTCGCGCGCAAGGAGCCGGGCGTCAACGTGCTGCTCTATGGCCCGCCCGGCACCGGCAAGACCGAGCTGGCCAAGGTCGTGGCACAGGCCTGCGGACTGGAGCTGTTCGAAGTGGAATACGCGGACAGGGATGGCAACTCGCTGAGCGGCCGCGACCGTTATCGCTCGCTGCAGATCGCGCAGGTGTTCCTCAAGGGCAGCGCGCAGGCCGCGCTTCTCTTCGATGAAGTGGAAGACGTGTTCCCGCCGATCTCCAGCGAGGCCGCGCAGCTGATGGCGCGTGCCGAGCAGGTGGTCGCGCCGGCCAGCAACAGCGTGAGCGGCAAGGCCTGGGTCAACCAGATCCTGGAATCGAATGCGGTGCCGACGATCTGGGTCACCAACCGCATCGAGCAGATCGACCCGGCGTTCCGTCGCCGCTTCGCCTACCACCTGGAACTGAAATCGCCGCCGCCGGGCGCCCGCGAAGGCCTGGTGCGCAAGGCGCTGGAAGGCACGCCGGTGTCCAACGAGTTCATCGCCAAGCTCACCGAACGCAAGGGCCTGACGCCGGCGCAGATCCGCACCGCGGTCCGCTTCGCCGGCCTCGCCGGCTCCGAGAAGGTGAGCATGGAAAGCCTGATCGAGCGCCAGCTGAAGAACTCCGACCAGGCCCTGGGCAACCAGCCGCAGGACGGCCGCGCCCGCCGCAGCGTCACGACCTACGACCTGGAGATGCTCAATGTGGAAAGCCGCTTCGAGCTGCCTCGGGTCGTCCAGGCGCTGAAGGCGCGCGGCCACGGCACGCTGTGTTTCTACGGCGCGCCCGGCACCGGCAAGACGGCGCTCGCGGAGCACATCGCCAAGAGCCTGGACAAGCCGCTGTTGGTCAAGCAGGCCAGCGACCTCATGAGCAAGTTCGTCGGCGAGACCGAGCAGAACATGGC
>JAQGNJ010000020.1 GCA_028291885.1 Ramlibacter sp.
TCCAGAACGCGGTGCGCGACCTGGCGGCCCGCGGCCAAGCGGTGGGCCAGACCTACAAGGAGCACCTGACGCGCATCGTCTACGAAGGCGGCGGCAAGGAACAGGCGCACGGCGAGCTGCTTCGCTACGAGGACCTGCAGCTGTTCGGCGACTCGGAACTTGACCAGAGCATCGAGGTCGCCCGCGCCCAGCAGGAGGTGTCGCTGTCGGTGGACGACGTGCTGCCGACCCTCGATGCGCTGATCAGCACCTTGCTGGGCTGGCGCACCATCCAGTCCGGCCTGAATCCGCTGCGCCCCGACGTCTTCGTCCGCGCGCTGCAGGCCTGCCTGGCCGAGCACGTGCCCGACGCGCGGGTGCGCGAGGCGCTGATCACGCCCTCGGCCGGCCTGCTGGGCGTCGCCCTGCGCCGGCTTTACCGCGAGCTGTCGGACTGGCTGCGCTCCTGCGGCATCGAGCCGGCCGTCCCGGTCGGCGGCCGCCTGTACAAGGGCAGCGGCGCGACCGGCAAGGCGGCGACGGACTCGGTCGCCAACACGCTGCTCACGCTCGACCGGCTGCGCCACCTGCTGGCCGGCGACTTCGACGCGCCCAAGACCAACGATTACCTGCACACCGTGCCCGCGTCCCTGGTGGCGCTGCAGGACCTCAAGCAGGTCGACAAGCTGGTCCAGCGGCTGGAGAAGCGTCCGAAGCCGCAAGCGCAGGACCCCGCTGCCGCGCCCGCGCAGCGCGAAGGCATCGCGGCCGACGGCCCGCCCGCGCCGCGGCTGGGCGACCAGCTGGGTCGCGAAGTCGTGCGCCTGATGTTCGACAACCTGCTGCAGGACCAGCGCCTGATGCTGGAATTCAAGCGCCAGCTCAAGCTGATGCAGCCGGCGGTGTTCACGCTGGCGCAGCAGGATTCGCGTTTCTTCAGCGACCGCACCCATCCGGCGCGCCAGTTCCTGGATCGCCTCACGCAGCGAAGCCTGGCGTTCTCCAGCGCCTCGGACGAAGGCTGGCAGCGCTTTCTCGGGACCATCGAGGACGCGGTCAAATGGCTGGAAAGCAAGGTCGTCGACGCCGACGTGTTCGGCGAACTGATCGACAACCTGCAGGCGCAGTGGAGCCGGCACGACGAGGTGCTGCGCGGCCGCCGCGAAGGCGCGGCGCGCGCCCTGCTGCATGCCGAGCAGCGCAACCTGCTGGCGCAGAAGCTGGCGGCGGAGTTCGCCGAGGCGATGCAGGCCCAGGAGGTGGCGTCCTTCGTCGGCGATTTCCTCAAGGGCTCGTGGGCGCAGGTCGTTGCCCAGGCGCAGCTCAGTTGCGTCGACGGCTCGGACGATCCCTTCGGTTACCGCGCGGTGGTCGACGAGCTGATCTGGAGCGTCCAGAAAGGCACGGGCGTGCGGGGCCGCAACCAGCGGCTGGCCCACATGATCCCCGAGCTGCTGGGCAAGCTGAGGCAGGGCCTGGCCAGCATCGACTACCCGCCCGAGCTCACCACCCGGTTCTTCGACCAGCTGCTCACCGTGCACCAGGCGGCGCTGGACGAAGGCAGGGAGCCCGGCGACCCGACGGCCAGGGAACTGGCGGCGCTGGCGACCGGCCAGGATCTTCCGGCGGACAGCCAGGCCGTCATCACCGACGGCATCGCCGCCTTCGAAGACCCGGTTGCCGCCGCCCCCGCCGATCCGGAGCCGGCGCCGGCCGCCGTCGCTCCCGAGAACGGCAAGGGGCCATGGCTGGCCGACAGCGAGGCCGAGGAGTCCGGCTACCTGGACGAGGACTCCTACCTCGCGGACGAAGCGCCCCAGATCCCGGACGAGCCGGCGCAGGCGTTGCCGGAGCCGGTCGGCGCGACCGGCATGCGCACCGGCACCTGGCTGGAACTGATGGTCAACGGCAACTGGCTGCGCGTGCAGCTGACCTGGGCCAGCCCGCATGCCACCCTGTTCATGTTCACGTCGGCGGCCGGGACGGCGCATTCCATGTCGCGCCGCACGCTGGAACGGCTGCGGGCCCAGGGCGCGATGAAGGTCGTGGCCGAACGCAACGTGGTCGACGACGCTCTCGACGGCGTAGCCAAGACCGCCCTGCGCAACAGCCTGGACGGCAAGTCGTAAACGCCCGGCCGGAGCCCCTTCGGGCCGTCCGGCGGCGTCCGGCTGGGATAATCGCTTCTTTGCAGTCCGCAAATCCCCTTTTCAAGAAGAGCCATGGCCCAGTACGTTTTCACCATGAACCGCGTCGGCAAGATCGTGCCGCCGAAGCGCCACATCCTCAAGGACATCTCGCTGTCCTTTTTCCCCGGCGCCAAGATCGGCGTGCTCGGCCTGAACGGTTCGGGCAAGTCCACGCTGCTCAAGATCATGGCCGGCGTCGACAAGGAATACGAAGGCGAGGCCACGCCGATGCCGGGCCTGAACATCGGCTACCTGCCGCAGGAGCCCAAGCTCAATCCCGAGCACACGGTGCGTGAAGCCGTGGAAGAGGCGCTGGGCGAGGTGTTCGCCGCCAAGGCCAAGCTGGAGGAGGTGTATGCCGCCTACGCGGAGCCCGACGCCGACTTCGACGCGCTCGCCGCCGAACAGGCCCGCCTGGAAGCGATCATCGCCACCTCCGGCACCGACTCCGAGCACCAGCTCGAGATCGCCGCCGACGCGCTGCGCCTGCCGCCCTGGGACGCCACGGTGGGCGTGCTCTCCGGCGGCGAGAAGCGCCGCGTCGCCCTGTGCCAGCTGCTGCTGTCCAAGCCCGACATGCTGCTGCTCGACGAGCCGACCAACCACCTGGACGCCGAGTCGGTGGAATGGCTGGAAGTGTTCCTCAAGCGCTATCCCGGCACCGTCGTCGCGATCACCCACGACCGCTACTTCCTGGACAACGCCGCCGAATGGATCCTGGAGCTGGACCGCGGCAACGGCATCCCGTGGAAGGGCAACTACAGCACCTGGCTGGAACAGAAGGGCGACCGCCTGGCCGCGGAGCAAAAGAGCGAAGAGGCGCACGCCAAGGCCCTGAAGAAGGAGCTGGAGTGGTCGCGCCAGAACCCGAAGGCCCGCCAGGCCAAGAGCAAGTCGCGGCTGGCACGCTTCGAGGAACTGTCCGATTTCGAGTACCAGAAACGCGTCGAAACCAACGAAATCTTCATTCCGGTGGCCGAACGCCTGGGCAGCCAGGTCATCGAGTTCCACAACGTCACCAAGTCCTTCGGCGACCGGGTGCTGATCGACAACCTGAGCTTCACCGTTC
>JAQGNJ010000022.1 GCA_028291885.1 Ramlibacter sp.
CTGCTCGGCATCCTCGGCGGCATGGGCCCGCTGGCGGGCGCGGCCTTCGCGGCCCGGCTCGTGGCGCTGACACCGGCGCAGCGGGACCAGGACCATGTGCCGGCCCTGCTGTGCAACGATCCGCGCGTTCCCGACCGCTCGTCGGCCCGGCTCGGCCAGGGCGAGGATCCGCTGGAGGCAATGACGGCGGGCCTGCGCTTGCTCGAACGCGCGGGCGCCAGCCTGATCGCGATCCCGTGCAACACGGCCCACCTTTGGTACGAGCAGATGGCGGCGCGCACCCGCGTTCCCCTGCTGCACATCGTCGATGCGGTCTGCGCCGACCTGGAGCGGCTTGGCGTGCGCGGCCCGGTCGGCCTGATGGGCACGCCCGCGACGCTGAAGCTGCAGCTGTACCAGCAGCCCTTGCGGGCGCGCGGCTACGAGGTGCTGGTGCCGGACGACGTGGGTCTGGCGCAGTGCGTCGCGTCGATCGCGGCGGTGAAGGGCAACCGCCCCGCCGAAGCGTTCGAGCCCGCTGCAGCGTGCATCCGCGCTCTCGTGGCGCGGGGTGCGAAGGCCGTGGTCCTGGGCTGCACCGAGCTGCCGCTGGCCGTGCCGCATGAGCGGCGCGACGAGTTCGGCGCGGTGCTCACCGACTCCATCGATGCACTTGCGCGGGCCGCGCTGCTGCGCTACGGCCGCCAGGCGGCGATGGCGCCGCTGCCGCTCGCCGCGTAGGCAGCCCATCGCCGGGAGCGCAAAGCCCGACCGGCGGGATCAGCGCGGCACGAGCGCGAAGATGCGCACGGCCGATCCGGTGCCGCCCTTCACCTTGAGCGGCGGCACGACGACGGCGAACTCGTAGGCCTTCGCGGCCGCGAGTTCCTCGAGATTGAGGTTCTCGACGATGTAGATGCCCGAGTCGGCGATCAGGCGCATGTGCACCGGGAACACCTGGAACCTCGGCGCCGTGACGACCGGCGGGCGCTGCTCGAAGGTGAGCGTGTCGTCGCCGACCACGCGCGCTCCCTGCCGGATCAGGAAGTCGGCGGCGTCCAGCCCCGGTCCGGGCGAGGACTCGCCCGCGTACAGCGCGGCGTTCGACTTGAAGTACGCGCCCCAGCCGGTGCGGATGAAGACGGTGTCGCCCTTGCGCAGGCGCACGCCCTGGCGCTGCGCCGCCGCTTCCAGGTGGGCCCCGGTGACTTCGAACTTGGCCGGCAGCGGCCTCGCGTCGCCCTGGATCAGGGTCGCGACATCGAGCAGGACGCCGCGGTTGACCAGCAGGTCCGTCGGGAACTGGTCGATCGCGAGGTTCGCTCCCACGCCGCCGGCGCCGATGCCGTCCTGCTGCGCCGTCGCCTGCGCTGCGTCGACGCCGCCGAACAGCCTGCCCTCGCGGCCGATGTGGCCGATCGCGTCGATGCTGGGTGCGCCGTGCTGGCCGCTGAAGTGCATCTCCTCGGAGGCGAAGGAGAGCTGGCCGCCGTCGCCGAAGGTGCCGCGTGTCTTGGCGTGGGTGGCCGCCAGCGCGAACGAGTAGGGCGGGTTCACCGAGGCCACCGGCGACTGGATCTCCCAGGTGTGGGACAGGTCGATCAGGCGGGCGCTCTGGACGGCGGAGATGAGTCCCTGCGTCGCGCTTGCCGCGCCTTCGGACGGGCCGGGGGCGGCGCCGCACAATGGTTCCCCGACCACCGTTGCACGAACAGGAGGCAGCCATGCCCTCGCTCCAGGATGTCTCCGCCCGCAGGCGTGTCTTCCGCCAGCTGCACGAATCCGGCTGCTCCGTCATCCCGAATCCCTGGGACGCGGGGAGCGCGCGCTATCTCCAGGGGCTTGGCTTCAAGGCGCTCGCGACCACGAGTCCGGGTGCCGCCTGGAGCCACGCCAAGGCCGACGGCCAGATGTCGATCGACGAAGTCCTGGTCCACCTGCGCGAGATCGTCGCCGCCACCGGCCTGCCGGTGAACGCGGACTTCGAGGGCGGCTTCGCGCCGGACGCCGCCGGCGTCGCCCGCAACGTGCGGCTGGCGGTGGAGACCGGCGTGGCCGGCCTCTCGATCGAGGATTCGACCGGCGACGCCAGCGATCCGCTGCGCGACATCGCGTCCGCCGTGGAGCGCATGCGGGCCGCGCGGGCCGCGATCGACGAAGCGGGCGGCGACACCCTGCTGGTTGGCCGGGCCGAGAACTTCATCGTCGGCCGTCCGGACCTGGACGACGCGATCCGCCGCCTGCAGGCCTACGCCGAAGCCGGCGCCGATTGCCTTTATGCGCCCGGGATCAAAACGCGCGAGCAGATCGCCGCCGTCGTGGCGGCGGTCGCGCCCAAGCCCGTCAACCTGCTGGTCGGCTCCACCACCGAGCTCACGCTGGGCGACATCGCGGCGCTGGGCGTGCGCCGCGTGAGCGTCGGCGGCGCGATGGCGCGCTCGGCCTGGGGCGGCTTCATGCGCGCGGCGCAGGCGATCGCCCGGGACGGCAGCTTCGACGGCTTCGCCGGCGCCGCGCCCGGCGCGGAACTCAACGCGTTGTTCCGCGAAGACCAGGCCGGCTGACGCAGGCTCGAACGAGCGAAGTGACCGCCTGAAACCGCGGCGCCGCCAGGATCAGGACAGCCCCGGCGGCGGCACGACGTAGCTCGCGGGCCGCTGCTTGCGGATCAGCAGGTTCTTCACCTCCCACTGCACCGGGGCCTCCAGCTCCTTGAGGTAACGCACGTCGCCGCCGCTTTGCACCGCGATCGGCACGCCGCCTTCGAACAGCAGCCGGTTCCCCGGCAGGCGCGGCACCTTGTCGCCGGGCGTCACGATGCCGGCCAGGTTCAAGGGATCGACCGCCGAGATGGCAACGCGCTCGCGGCCCGGCGCCTTCGCCGTCTTGCGCAGGGCCGCGGCGGCTTGCGGCAGCGCGAACTGCTCGCCCGAGAAACCGCTGACGAAGCGGCCGCCGCGCACCTCGCCGCGCGCTTCCAGCCGGCGCAGCACGTAATACAGCTCGCGCCACGGCGGTAGCCCTTCCTCGCGTTCGAGCAGCTTGCGGAACAGCACGCCGTAGCGGCGCAGCAGCACGCGCGCGATGTGCTCGACGTGCGGCGCGGCCAGCGCGCCCGGCGCATCGGCCGCCGGCCGCGCCCGGCGTGTGAGCGACCAGCGCCCCGCGTCGTCGATCGGGTCGTGGCCGCGCCCCTTGCGGCGCAGCTTGTTGCGCTTGTCGGACGGCATCACCAGCGTGCGCAGCCCGGCGAACGAATCGCAGCTGACCAGGCCGTGGGCGACCAGTTCGGCCAGCCCCTGCTCGACCTGCGTGCCCAGCATGTGGGCGTCGTGCTGCAGGTCGGCGAAGAAACTCGCGCCGTGCGTGCGCAGCAGTTCGAGCAACAGCCGCGCCGTGCCGGAAAGGACCGAGTCGTCGACCACCGCGGCGCCGGCCGCCTGCTGCCAGTGGGCGAGGGCGTCGCGTTCGCAGAGCAACACCGGCGTGCCGCGGATCGGGCCGGTCTTGCGGTCCGCCGTGTTTCCCGGCTCCACCGGCCGCCACCAGGCCATGCGGCCGACGGCGCAAAGCTTGTCCAGCATGTGGGGCATGTAGTCGTTCACGCGCGCGGTCAGCAGGTCTTCTTCCCAGGCCGAGGCCGGCGCGGCATGGCCTTCGAGCTGGCGCAGCACGTCGGCCAGCCCGCCTTCGCCTTCACGCCGCTCGTCGCCGTCGCTGGTAGCGAGCTGGTGCCAGCGGAACAGGAAGCGCATGAACTGCGCCGGCGGCACCGGCTGGAACTCGGCGCGCAGCTTGTCGCGCGTGCCGCGGTGGATGCGGGCCAGCAGCCGCCGGTCGCACCATTCGACCGCACCCGCAGCGCTGAACGCGCCCCGCATCACGGCGCCTTCGACCTCCAGCTGTAGCAAGGACGGCAGCACGGCGTCGCCGCGCATCCCAAGCGGTGCGCCGAGTGCGTCGGCAGTCACCGGGCCGAGCAGGTCCAGGCGACCGCGCAGGACTTCGCGCAGTGCGTCGGCGGCGCCGGGCCGCTCGGGCGACGTCGCGTCGATCGCCGGGGACAGCGCCGCGCCCGGGAACACGGCCTGGAACTCGTGCAGGCGCTCCGCAGCGACGTACAGCGGGGCGCCCGCCGGCGCGTCCAGCCGCGTGATGCGGCGCTGCTGCGCGAGCGTCTCGACGAATTCCGGAAACGGAGCCTCGTCGACGGCGAGAAAGCCGTGCACCACCAGCGCGTCGTGCAGTTCGTCGGCGTCGCGGATCTCGGGCCAGGCGTCCTCGCGCACCTGCGCGATCACCTGCGGATCGAGCTTGCCGATGTCCTGCGCCGTCTGCAGGTCCATCAGCGGCTTCATGCTGACGGCTTTGGTGCGGCGCTCTTCGGCCGCGCCGTCGTCGAGGAAGGCGTAGGGGCGGGCGTTGAGGATCGCAAACGCCAGCGGCGAAGGCGACGAGAGATCGCGGGTGACGACCTCCACTTCGCCGGACTCGATGGCCGCCAGCAGCTGCACGAAACCGTCGGCGTCCATGGTTTCGTGCAGGCAGTCGTGCAGCGTCTGCGCCACCAGGGGATGGTCGGGGATCTCGCGTTCGCCCGCGAGGTTCTCTCCGCACGCGACCTGGTCCGGGAAGACCACCGTCAGCAGGTCTTCCGCGTCCGAGCGCTGGAACTGCGGCGGCACCTTGCGGCCGCCGTTCATGCGGCGCACCGCCAGCGACGCCGTCGCGTTCCAGCGCCAGCGGGTGCCGAACATGGGCGCATCCAGCAGCGCCTGGACCAGCACGTCGCGCGCGCCGGCGGACTTCAGGTAGTGCTGCACTTCGTCCAGGGCGAAGCTGTGCGTCGGACCCAGCGACAGCACGATGCTGTCCTCCAGCGCGCTGGCCTGCAGTTCGAAGTTGAACTTGCGGCACATGCGCTTGCGCAGCGCCAGGCCCCAGGCCTTGTTGATGCGCGAGCCGTACGGCGAATGGATCACCAGGTGCGTGTCGCCGACCTGGTCGAAGAAGCGCTCGAAGACGATGCGCTTGCGGCTGGGCAACACGCCGAGCGCGGCTTTCGAGGCCGCGAGGTACATCGCGAGCTGCTGCGCCGCCGCTGGCGGCAAATGCAGGTCGTCCTGCAGCCAGCGTTCGCAGGCCGGCACGCCGTCGCCCAGAAGCGTGTCCGCGGTCTCGCATATCCGCGACACCGCCACGCACAGTTCGACCGTGCGGCCCAGGGTTTCGACGAGCCAGAAAGGCATGGAGGGCGGCTGCCCCTTCGCGTCTTCCACCATCACCTTGCCGGTCTCCACCTTGGCGATGCGGTACGACGCATTGCCAAGCTGGAAGATGTCGCCCGGCAGGCTCTCGAAGGCGAAGTCCTCGTTGAGCGTGCCGACGCGGTGGCCTTCCGGCTGCAGCACCACCTCGTAGTCGAACTGGTCGGGGATCACGCCCGCGTTGGTGACGGCGGCGATCCTCGCGCCGCGCCGCGCCCTCAGGACCCGGTTGACGGCGTCGTAGTGCAGGTAGGCGCCGCGCCGGCCCCGGCGGGTGGCGTAGCCGTCCGCCAGCATCTGCACAACCTGCTCGAACTCGCGCAGCGCGAGGTCGCGGTACGGCTGCGCGCGCCGCAAGCACTCGTACAGCGCGTCGAGCTGCCATTCGCGGCAGGCGGTCTCCGCGATGATGTGCTGCGCCAGCGCGTCCAGCGGCTTGGCCGGAACGCGGATGCGATCGAGCTCGCCGCGCTCCACCGCGGCGAGCAAGGCGGTGCATTCCAGCAGGTCGTCCAGCGCCAGCGGAAAGAGCCGCCCTTTGGGGATCGCGCCGATGGCATGGCCGGCGCGGCCGACGCGCTGCAGGAAGGCATTGACCGCGCGCGGCGAGCCGAGCTGGCAGACCAGGTCGATGTCGCCGATGTCGATGCCCAGCTCGAGCGAGCTGGTCGCCACCAGCGCCTTGAGCTCGCCCTGCTTGAGCCGCTGCTCGGCGTGCAAGCGATGCTCGCGCGCGAGGCTGCCGTGGTGTGCGGTGACATGCTCTTCGCCGAGCCGCTCGGCCAGATGCCGCGCCACCCTTTCCGCGATGCGGCGCTGGTTGACGAAGATCAGCGTCGTGCGATGTCCGGCGACCAGCTCGGCGAGCCTGTCGTACATCTCGCTCCAGACCTCGGTCGGCATGACGGCGGTGAGCGGCGAGCGCGGCACCTCGATCGCGAGGTCGCGGTCACGCACGTGGCCGGTGTCGATGATCTCGACTGCTTCGT
This sequence comes from Ramlibacter sp., assembly GCA_028291885.1. Taxonomy (GTDB): domain Bacteria; phylum Pseudomonadota; class Gammaproteobacteria; order Burkholderiales; family Burkholderiaceae_C; genus Ramlibacter. The sequence goes on from JAQGNJ010000022.1 coordinate 6,236, forward strand.
CGCGGTCGCCGACCAGGAAGCGCGCCATCTCGTCCAGCGGTTTGACCGTGGCGGACAGGCCGATGCGCACCGCAGGCCGCTCGCACAGCGCCTCCAGCCGCTCCAGCGACAGCATCAGGTGGGAGCCGCGCTTGCTGCCGGCCACCGCGTGCAGCTCGTCGACGATCACGCTCTTGACCGACTTGAGCATCGCGCGTCCGGATTCGGAGCTGAGCAGGATGTAGAGCGACTCCGGCGTCGTCACCAGGATGTGCGGCGGCTTGCGGCGCATGCGCTCGCGCTCCGCCGTCGGTGTGTCGCCGGTGCGCACGGCCGCGCGGATGCCGGGGTCGGGCAGGCCCATCGCGACCAGCCCGGCGGCGATGCCGGCCAGCGGCTCCTGCAGGTTCTTGCGGATGTCGTTGGAGAGCGCCTTCAGCGGCGACACGTAGAGCACGTGGACCTCGTCGGCGAGCCCCTTGTCCAGCCCTTCGCGCACCAGTTCGTCGATCGCCGACAAAAACGCCGCCAGCGTCTTGCCCGACCCCGTGGGCGCGGCGATCAGCGCGTGGCGGCGCTGCGAGGTGACCGCCCAGGCCTGGGCCTGCACCTCGGTCGGGCGACCGAAGCGGCCCTCCAGCCAGGAGGAGACAGCCGGGTGGAAAGGGAGCTGGGACACCCCCGTATTTTCGGGGTTTGCCGCCCCGCGGGGGCGCCGGGTCGCAGAGCCCTGCCGGGGCGCAGGGGCTCGCATCGGCGCCCGGCCGCTGCGTCCAGGCACGAGAATGGGTCCATGCAGCCAACACCCGATTTCTCCAGGGGCGCCGCCTTCGTTCGTGGCGAGTACCTGCCCATCGCCCAGGCCGGCGTGCCGCTCACGGACTGGGGCTTCCTGCGCTCGGACGCGACCTACGACGTGGTCACGGTGTGGGAGGGCGCATTCTTTCGGCTCGACGCCCACCTGGACCGGTTCCTGGCCAGCTGCGACCGCTTCCGGCTGGACCCGGGCCGCACGCGCGACGAGATCACGGCCGTCCTCGAGCGCTGCGTCAGTCTCTCGGGCTTGCGCAACTCCTATGTCGAGATGATCGTCACCCGCGGCCAGCCTCCCTGGGGCTCGCGTGACCCGCGCCTAGCCGTCAACCAGTTCTACGCCTTCGCCGTGCCCTACGTCTGGATCGCCGACGAGGAGCAGCGGCAACGCGGCCTGCACCTGCGCATCAGCGGCGTGCAGCGCATCCCCTCGTCCAGCGTCGACCCCAAGGCCAAGAACTACCACTGGAACGACCTGACCATGGGCCTGTTCGAGGCCCTGGACGCGCAGGCGGACACCGTCGTGCTGACGGACGGCGCCGGCAACGTGGTCGAAGGTCCCGGCTTCAACGTGTTCGCGGTCAGCCGCGGCGTCCTCGTCACGCCGGCCGAGGGCGTGCTCGAGGGCGTCACGCGTCGCACCGTGATCGAGATGGCGCAGCTGCTGGGAATCGCTGTCGAGGTGCGTGCCTTGCCGGCCGACGAGGTGCGGCAGGCCTCGGAGGTTTTTCTCAGCACCTCGGGCGGCGGTGTGCTGCCCGTGACCCGCGTGGATGGCGAGCCCGTCGCCGGCGGCGAGGTGGGAAGCGTCACGCGTCAACTCGCCAGGACTTACTGGGAATGGCACGCGGACCCGCGCTACAGCCGCCCGGTGCGTTATACAAGCGCATGACCGGCGCAGCCGGCGAACAAGGAGCCAATCATGATCAAGGCACTCAGCGTCGTTTTGTTGCTCGCACTGGCGGGCTGCTCAGGCATGCCCCAAGCCCAGCCGGTCGTGTCGGCGTGTGCGGCCGGCGAGGCCTCCTACGCCTGCCAGGTCGAGCGTTACCACAACGTGAATCAGCCGTGACGACCGGCTTGCGCGGCCGCTAGAGGCCGTGGTGGCAGTGGCCCACGCCGGCGTTGGCGACGTCCCTGGTGCCGGCGGCGGGGACGCCGTCGTCCACCGGACCGGAGCCGACCTCGACCACCCCTGCCGTCGGCACTGTCGCCGCCCTCGTGACCAGGGGCGCGGACGGCGCCGCATCCTGCTGGCTCGACAGCGATGGCGTGGGCGGTGCAGCGGTGAGTGCCGCCAGGGCCAAGCCGCCGAAAACGGCCGCCGCGACGGCGGCGATCAGGCGCGGGCGCAGCCGCTGCGGCGCTTGTGAGGGCGGGACGGCGGCGCCTGCCGCTTCTGCTTGCTGTCGACGAACCAGGTAGCACATCGCGGGCTCCTTGGGGATTGCGTCTGACCAGTATGGTTCGGCGACGCTCGGATACAAGGTGATCGGCTCCTAGGCGCCAGGTTTCGTCTTCGCCAAGGCCAGCGCCAGCCTGGCGCCGACCTCGGCGTTGCGTTTCACCAGAGCGATGTTGGTGGCCAGGCTGCGCCCGGCCGTCAGCGCCTTGATTCGGGCCAGCAGGAAGGGAGTGACGGCCTTGCCGGTGATCCCCTGCTCGCCGGCCTCGGCGAGAGCCTGGCGGGTCAGGGCGTCGATCTCCGCGGCCGGCATCTCTGCCGCCTGGGGCACGGGAGTGCTCAGAACCACGCCGCCAGCCAGGCCCAGGTCCCACTTGGTGCGGATGAAGCGCGCCTGCTGCGCCGGGTCGTCGAGCCTGAAGTCCGCGCGAAACCCGCTGTCGCGCGTGTAGAAGGCGGCGAAGTTGTCCTGCCCGCAACTGAGCACCGGCACGCCGTGCGTTTCCAGGTATTCCAGCGTGAGCGCGATGTCCAGGATCGACTTTGCGCCGGCGCAGACCACCGCCACCGAGGTCCTCGCCAGCTCCTGCAGGTCGGCCGAGATGTCGAAGCTCACTTCGGCGCCCCGGTGCACGCCGCCGATGCCGCCGGTGACGAAGACCTCGATGCCCGCCAGCGCCGCGCAGATCATCGTGCCGGCCACGGTGGTTGCGCCGAGTCCGCCGCTTGCCAGCACGGCCGGCAGGTCGCGACGGCTGACCTTGTGCGCGTCGCCCGAGCGGCCCAGCAGTTCCAGCTCGTCATCCGACAGGCCGATGCGGATCCGGCCACCGATCAGCGCGATGGTCGCCGGTTCGGCGCCAATGTCGCGGATCAGGGCCTCCACCTCGCGCGCGGTGCGGACGTTCTCGGGGTACGGCATGCCGTGGGCGATGATGGTCGATTCCAGCGCCACGAGCGGGCGTCCGGCAGCCTGCGCGGCGGCCACGGGCGCGCTGTGGATCAGCCAGGAGCGGGCGAGGTCGGTCATGTCGGTGCTTTCGTCGGTGTGGCCCGTCCAAGTGTGCAGCACGAGGCTGTCCGGCAGGCTGCGCAGCCACGAACGATCTTCGAACCATTCAGCCAGCGTTCATGGACCGGGTCGCAAACTCGCTTCCACATCAACTTCTTTGCGAGGTGAACCATGAAAGCAACTATCCGCTCCGCCGCCGCCGCAGCCGCGATGCTGCTGGCCCCCGTCGGCGCCTTGCTGGTGTCGCAACCGGCCGCGGCGCAACACGCCTATGGCTATGCGCAGCCTGCCGTCGTTGCACCGGGCGAGTTCCGCGGCGAGCGCTGGGATCAGCGCCACGGCCGCGACGATCGCCGTCGCCGCGACGACAGCGCACCGCAGATCTCCGAGCTGACGCCCTCGCACGGCGACCGCGTCGGCGCCCGCGGCTGGACCCAGGTCTCCGCGCACTTCAGCGACCAGGGCAGCGGCGTCGACATGGGCTCGCTGGTCCTGCGCGTTGACGGCCGCGACGTGACGCGCCGCGCCCGGGTCGACGGCGACGACATCCGCTACGCCGAGGACCTGCAGCCGGGCCGTCACGTTGCCGAACTCGTGGTGCGCGACCGCGCCGGCAACGCGAGCCGCCGCTCGTGGACGTTCGACGTCGTGGGCCAGGGCCGCGGCAACGGCGCTTACAGCTTCTACGACGGCCGGCGCTGACCGGCGCCAGGCGCCGGCGACAAGCCGGACGGACGATGCGTCGCCGTCGGCTTGCCCCGTGCACCGGCTCACTTCTTCTGCGGGCTCCGGCGCGCCGGCTTCGCCGATCCGGCCTGCTTCGCCGGTTTTTGCGGGACCTTCTCGCCCGCCCGCGCCAGCCACTGCAGCGACTCCACGTGCAGCAGGAAGCGCCGCAGATAGGCCGGCGACAGCTCCTGCATCAAGGCCAGCGAATCCAGCACCAGCACGTGCGAATTGAGCGGCCCGGCGTTGGCGGGTTTGCGCGAGGCGGCCTGCTCCACCTGGTCCCGGGTCCGGACGCTGGACCAGGCGCGCCTGAAGCGACGCACGCTCGCCAGTTCGTCCCGCTCCTGCGTCTCGCCCGGCGCCGGGGCTTCGCGGGCTGCCGCCGACGCTTCGCGGATGTACGCGTTCAGTTGCGCCAGCGGCGCGCAGGCCGCGCCAGGCGCCGCCTTTGCAGCGGCCGGGCGCACGCCCACCGCCTGCTGCGCCCTGGCAAAACGCTCGGCATAGTCCACCAGGGCCGCCTGCAGTTTGTCCTGCAGCAGACGGCGCACCGGCTCGGGCTGGCCCGGCAGGCGCGCCGACAGCGCCTCCAGGGACTTGAAGCGCACGGGATCGAGCCGCCAGGCGCCCGCGCTGCGCAAGGACTCGAGCGACGTCCGCGGCTCGCTCATTGCGGCGTCGGGCTCGGGGGAGTCTTCGCCCCGGACACCCGGGGCACGGGCGCCATTTCCACCCGCCGGTTCAGTGCGCGGCCGTTCTCGCTGGCGTTGGAGGCCACCGGCTGCTCGGCGCCGAAAGCCGCCGCGAACACCTGGGTCGAGGGCATGCCCTCCTCGATCAGCGCCCGGGTCACAGTCAGGGCGCGCTGGGCCGACAGCTCGAGGTTGTCGGCAAAGCGCTGGTTGCCACCCTGGATCGGCTTGTCGTCGGTGAAGCCGCTGACCATCAGCATCTCGTTGCGCTCGCCCAGGTAGACCCGCAGCGGATGCACCAGGCTCTGGAGCAACAGCCGGCCCTCGGGCCGCAGCTGGTCCGAGTTCACCGGAAACAGCACGTTGCCGCTGATCCCGATCCGCCCGTTGCTCACCGTCACCCGGCCCGAGGCGAGCGGAATGGCGAGCGCCTGTTCCAGCGCCATGCGACGCTGCTCCTCGACGCGGCGCTTCTCGATCTCGGACTGCAGGTTCGCGACCAGGTCCATCTGGACCACCATCACGCCGACCAGGATCAGCACGAACGCGCCGAGCAGGCCCGACATCAGGTCGCCGAAGACGGCCCAGACCGGCGCGACCTGCTGGGTGGCGTCGTCGCTGTCGTCCACGTCGATCATCCGCGGGCCCCGTCGGCGAGCGCGGCCGGCTTGCCCTGGAGCTGGCGCAGGTTGTCGACCAGGCCCTGTTGCGAAGCGATGCTCAGGTCGATGACCTCGCGCGCCTGCGCCACGTAGTAAGCCAGTTGCTCGTCGCTGCGGGCCGTGGACTGGTTCAGGGACGCTTCGATGCGCTGCAGGGTTTCCATCAGCTTGTCGTTGCTGGCCTGGAACAGCTGCACGCCCTGGCTGAAGCCCTCACCGAGGCTGGCCAGCTCGATCGCGCTCGCGCTGACGTGCGTGGCGACGTCGGCCGCCTTGCCGGCCTGCGCAGCTAGCGCCTGGGCAAACTGCCTGCCGGCCTGGTCCAGCACGGACGCGGCGGAAGACACCAGGGCCTCGATCGCCGCCCGCTGCTCGCCCGAGGCCTGGTTGACGACGTGCAGCAGCGCGCCGAATTGCCGGAGCAGGTCCGTGCGCTCCTGCAGCGCCAGGTTGTCGCGCCCGGCAACGGCGCTCATTTCCTGGCGCAGTTGCGCGAGCACGCCGGCCGCCGCCTGCGGCACTTCGGAAGCCGTGTGCAGCAGCCGGGTGATCGGCGCTTCGAGCGCCGCGCCGAGCGTCGCCAGGTGCTGCGCCACCGCGGCCTGCAGCTCGCCGAGCCGGTCGACGGCAGCCTGGCCCCGCAGGGTTTCTTCCTGCCGCAGCGCTTCCAGCTGTGTGCGCCACTGGCTTGCCAGGCCATCCATGCGCTGGCCGTGCTGCTCGAGGAACTGGCCTTCGGTCGCCATGCGCGAGCGAACCAGCTCCTCGGAGCGGGCCAGCAGCTGCGCCGCGTCCTGCTGCTGCGCGATGGCCTGGTCGCCGACGCGCTGCCACTGGACGCGCAGCTCGGCGGCCGTGGCCTGCAGCGCCTGTGTCCAGGTCTGCAATCGCTGCTGCTCGGCGAGCGCCTGGTCCGATTGCGACCGGGCCAGGTCGTCGCGGACCGTCGCCAGCAGGCCTGTGCTGCGCTGCTCGAAGGCGTCGGTGAATGCGTTCACCTGGGTCGTCGCGGCGTCGCCGACGCGCTCGTGCAGGCGCTGCGCCTCCCGCACGATCTGCGCCATCGCGGATTCGACGACGGGCCTGATGCTTTCGCCGGCCGCCAGCGCGCCGGCGGCCAGGCTGTCCTGCAGCGACGCGCCCACAGCCTGGGCCAGGCCCGTGTAGGCGAGCCTCACGTCGCCGTGGAACTGGGCCTGGCGTCCCAGCAGCTGTTCGTCCAGCTGCTGGCTGCGCCGGTCGATCCGCTCCATCAATGCCTCGAGCTTGCCGAACACCTCGGGCAGCGCGGTGGCCTGCGCCTGCAGCGCCCGGAAGGTTTCGTGCCGCTGGTGCGCCAGCGAGAACGGCCGCAGCACGGTCGCGATCCGGCCATCGAGCTGGCGCCCGACATCCAGCCGCTCGCGCCGGCTGATGGCCGACATCAGTCCCAGCATGGCCGAGGCCGCGACCCCGGCCACCGAGGTGCCGAATGCCAGGCCCAGGCCCTTGATCGGTTCGGCCAGCGCCGAGCGCATCGCCTGCAGGTCGGCCGAGCCTTGCAGCGCGAAGACGGCGCCCTTGAAGGTGACGACCATGCCCAGGAAGGTGCCGAGCATGCCCAGCATCACCAGCAGCCCCACCAGATAGGGCGTGAGCGCCGGGCCGGGCAGGCCGCCGCGCTCGCCCTCGATGCGCAGGCGCACGGCGTTGCGCAGCGTCGGCGGCACGCGCTCGAGCCAGTCGCCAAGGCTGGACAGGGGCTGCGGGATGTCCGCCAGCGCCGCCGACAATGCGGCGCCGGCGGCGCGGAACTGCCGCAGCTCGAAGGCGCCGAGCAGGTAGACCCCGCCGATGGCCGCCGTCATGGCCAGGGCCATCCAGCTCGTGCCGGCAAACCCGATGCCGACCCACGCAACGGTCACCAGGCCGATGGCAAAGGCGACCGCAAAAAAACGCTTGCTCATTGTCGATTCTTCAATTCGTTGCCCAGTGCCTCGATCAGGCCCGCCACCGGCTCCAGCCGCAGGTCCAGCTCCGCCAGCAGGGCCTGGCGCCAATCCGTGACGAAGACATCCAGCCATCCGGCGACGTCGCCTTGGCGCAGCTGCGCGAACCGCCGCTCGAGCAGGGCGGCCGCCGTGGGCAGGACCGTTTGCTCGCGGGGCGCGACCACCTGCTCGAGAACGGCGTCGAGGGCGGCGAGCTGCCGCAGCCTGGGCGAAACGCGCGAGAGGGTCTGCCGCACGTGGTCGCGCAGCGGCCCGATCATCTGTTCCATCTGGCGCTGCAGTTCCAGGTGGCGCCGCCGGTACGCGGAATAGCCGGCCTCGGCCGCGGCGGTGGCCACGGGGTCCCGCGCGATGGCGTTGGCGAGGGTCGAGCGCACCTGCTGGAAATCCTCGTCGACGCTTTGGGCATGGCGCGGCCGCGCATCCGGCGGCCTGGCCGGCGCAGCCGTCCTGATCGCCCTGATGGACTGGTGCGCAGCTTGCAGGCCGATTGCGTCGAACGCGTTCAGCCACAGGCTCAGGCGCTCGGCAAAGTCCATCCCGGGTGCTCGCACATCCGCGGGAGTCCAGTCGCCGAGCATGCGGACGAGCCTCGAACTGCTGAAGTTGCTGCGCAAAAATTGTTCCTTTTGCACCGGGGCCGGTGCAATCCAGATCTTTCGTGGAGGGTGGGGCGGTGGACGGCCTTGCGGGCTGTCGTGTGGAACCCCTGCGCTGGCGGCGGATACGGCCGGCGCCTTGCCCCTCATTCCTGAGGAGGCGGTCGCGCGAACCGTATTAGAAACGATCCGGGACGGCTGCCGATGCGCGCGCTTGTGTTAGGGCGGTCCGCGCGCAGGCCCGGGCCCGAGGTGTGCGTCGGGCCTTTCTATTGCGCTGGCTGCCAGCGCGCGTACAGTGTTCCCATGCCCGCGGTCTTCGATCGGCCTGGTGACCTGCCCGACGCGTCGAGCGGCAATCGCGATGCGTTGAGCCGGGATCATGCGCGCCTGAAGAACATCCTGGACAGCATGACGGACCAGTTCTTCGGCCTGAGCAGCGACTGGCATTTCACCTACGTCAACAAGAACGCCGCCGAGCAGATGAGGCTGCTGGGCAAGGACCCGGTCGCGCTCATCGGCAAGCTCCTGTGGACCGAGTTCGACGTGCCCAAACAGCACGAGGCCAATTTGCGGCAGGTCATGAGCGAGCGGATGCCGCTGACCGACGAGCTTTACTACGCTCCGCTGGGCGAGTGGATCGAGAACCACATGTGTCCCAGTGCGGACGGCGGCATCGTGACCTTCCAGCGCTATGTCACGCCGCGCAAGCACGCCGAGGAGCGACTGCGGCGCAGCGAGTCCTACCTTGCGGCGGGCCAGCGGCTCACCGAGACCGGCAGCTGGGGCTGGAAGATCGCCAGCGGCGAGGTCTACTGGTCGGAGCAGCAGTACAAGCTGTTCGGGTGGGATCCGCAAGGCCCGCCGCCGGATCTCGCGCAGTGCCTGCAGCTGATCCACCCCGAAGATCGCGAGTTCGTCGCCGCGGAGCTGGAAGCCGCCGTGCGCGAGGCGCGCCGCGGCGACTGGGTTTGCCGCATGGTCACGCGCGACGGAGCGGTCAGGCACACCCACACGACCGCGCAACCCGTGCTCGAGGACGGCCGCCCCGTGGAGCTGCTGGGCGTCACGATGGACATCACCGAGCGCGTGCAGAGGGAGGCGGCGCTGGGGCGGTCGCAGGAGCAGCTCGCGCAGGCGACCCGCCTGCTCGCAATGGGTGCGCTCACGTCGTCGGTGGCCCACGAGTTTGCCCAGCCGCTGGCGGCCGTGGTCACCAATGGCGCAGCCTGCGTGCGCTGGCTGAACCGCAGCGAGCCGAACCTGGACGAAGCGCGCAGCGCCGCCGAGCGCATCCTGCGCGATGGACTGCGCGCCGGCGAGATCCTGGAACACGTGCGCTCCTTCATCCAGCTGGGCCAGGTGAACAAGACGTCGTTCCAGGCGAACGACCTGGTCGACGAGGTCCTGGACATGGTCCGGTCGCTGGCCGCGGCACACAAGGTTGCGGTCCGTACACGCTTCGGCGAGGAGCTTCCCGCCATGGACGCGGATCGCGTGCAGATCGGCCACGTGATCCTGAACCTCGTCACGAACGCGATCGAGGCGCTGGCGACGACCAGCGGACAGGCGCGGGTGGTCGAGATCGGCGTGGACCGGGAAAACGGTGGCGGGCTGCGGGTCTCGGTCGCGGATTCCGGACCCGGCCTCGATCCCGTCCGCCGCGAAAAGCCGTTCGACCTGTTCTCTACGACAAAGCCGCACGGGTTCGGCATGGGCCTGGCGATCTGCCGGTCCATCGTCGAAGGGCACGGCGGCCGCCTGTGGGTCTCGTCAGAGCCCGGCAAAGGGGCCCGCTTCCATTTCATCCTGCCGCCGGCGACGCCTGGCTGACGGCCGGCGCCGCAACAGCGCGAATGCGTCTGGCGGCGCAGCCCGCGGCGCCCGGATGCGCGTGTATCCTGCTTCGATGCAAGACCGGACCAGCGACACCCGCGCCGACAACCCGCTGCTGCAGGAATGGACGGGCCCTTACGGCCTGCCGCCGTTCCAGCAGGTCGATCCGGCGCATTACGAACCCGCGTTCGAGCGGGCGATGCAGGCGCACCTGGCGGAGATCGAAGCGATCGCCGCGAACCCGGAGCCGGCGGACTTCGACAACACGCTTGCCGCGCTCGACCGGTCCGGCCGGCTGTTCACGCGCGTCGCGCTGCTGTTCGGCAATCTCACCTCGAGCGAAACCAGCCCGGCCCTGCAGGCCGTGGAGCGCGTGATGGCGCCGCGCTTCGCCGCCCACGAGAGCGCGATCCGCCTGCACCAGCGCCTGTTCGAACGGATAGACGGCTTGCATGCGCGCCGCCATGCCCTGGCGCTGGACCCGGAGAGCTCGAAGCCACCGGCCGTGGCCTCGCGCTGCTGCACCAAGCGGGCGAGACCTACCAGGGCCCGGCCAGCCTCTACGTGCTGGAACTGCCCCACCTGCTGGAAATGTCGCTTCGGCGCTTGTGCACGGCTCCGACCATGGACGATGGCCTCAGGACGGATTTTTCGTCGGTCGCGCAGCGGCTGGCCGCCCGCATTGCTGCAATGCCGGCGCTCACGCGCGTGGCCTGCCACGGCGACTGCCACGGCAGCAACAACTTCATGTCCGACGGCGTCGACGGTTCACGGGTCGCACCGTTTTTCGACTTCGACGACGCCGGCCCGGGCTGGCTGGCCTACGAGCTCTGCGTCTATCTCTGGGCCATGCTGCCGCGCAAGCCTGGCGGCAAGCTCGATGCCGAGGCGCTGGAGCGCTGGCGCCGCTATCTCCAGGGCTACCGCGGTGTCCGCCCCCTGGGGCCGGCCGACTTCGACGCGATCGCCGCTTTCGTCGATGCCGACCAGCTGGCTGCGCAAGCAGGTGGAACTGCTGACCGCGTGGGAGTCGCTGGAAACACCCGTTTGAGATAGCGCCCGGACGGGCCGCGCTGGGCGCAACCTGAATATGATGGCTGAGGGCACCTGCCCGGCACTGGAGAAGATCATGACCCTCGAAGAGTACAACGCGTCCGTGAAGCAGATCCTGGCGCAACAGCAGGAGATCGCCCAGCAGACCGCGCAGATCGCGATGTCCGGCCAGGCGAATCCGGCCAACCCCCAATTCGCGCAGATCATGACCAAGCAGTGGTCGCTCGTTCAGCAGATGGCCAAGCTCAATACCGACCTGATGCTCGGCATCATGACGCCCAAAAAGTGAGTCGCTGAGACCCTCGCCGCCCGGGGACGGCTCGTCCGGCGGCCGGGAGAAATCATCGTCGTTTCCGCTGGCCCACCTCTTCGGGTTGGGCGGCGGCACGGTGTGGGCGCCGCCCTCGTGCATTTCGTCGTTCAGGGGCGCCAGCACGGCGAGGGCGGGCGCGCCGACCACTCGCCCAGCGCATACTCGCTGATCACGTGGCCGGCCTGCGGGATGCTGACGCCGATGTCGCGCGCATGGCCGATGGGGATTCCGCTGACACTTCGGTTTTACCTGAGTGACGTGCAGGAATCCTCTGCTTTTTTCTTCGGGGTGCCGCTGTTAACTTTGCGGCCCGGATCAAGACTTCACAGGAGACCCTCATGAAAAAAGCATTGGCCCTTTTCGCCATCGTCCTCACGCTGGGGATGACGGCCGCACTCGACGCCGAAGCCAAGCGGCTGGGCGGCGGCAAGTCCGGCGGCATGCAGCGCCAGAACACCACGGCGCCGGCCAACACGCCGGGCGCACCGGGCCAGGCAGCGCCTGCCGCGGGAACCGCGGCCGCCGCCGGCGCCCCCGCGGCCGCCGCAGCCGCAGCTCCCAAGCGCAGCTGGATGGGCCCGCTCGCCGGCCTGGCCGCCGGCCTGGGCCTGGCGGCACTCGCATCGCACTTCGGCTTCGGCGAGGCGCTGGCGAACATGATGATGATCGGCCTGCTGGTGATGGCTGTCGTCCTGGTGGCGGGCTTCTTCCTGCGCAAGCGCGCCATGGGCCGCGGCCCGGCGCTGGCCGGAGCCGGTGGCGTGGGCGGCATGCCCGGCGCGCTGCGCCAGCAGGAGCCGCAAGACGCGGCATATCGCACGGCGGATGTCCGTCCGCAGCAGCAAGGCGGCTCGCTGATCGGCTCGGGCATCGGAGCAGGCCTGGCCGGCGCGACGGCCGAGGGCGCGCAAATCGGCGCCATTCCCGCCGATTTCGACCGGGCCGGCTTCGAGAGCAATGCCAGGTCGCAGTTCATGGCGCTGCAGGCAGCCAACGATGCACGCGACATGGACAGCCTGCGCGGCTTCCTGGCGCCGGAGATGTTCGAGCTGGTGCGCGAGGACCTCGATGCCCGCGGCGACGCGCCGCAGAAGACCGAGGTGTTCGGCCTCCATGCCCAGGTGCTGGATGTCGCGCAGGAGGAGACCCGCTACGTCGTGAGCGTGCGCTTCACCGGCAGCATTCGCGACCAGCACGGCGCGGAGCCGGAGGGCCTCGATGAGATCTGGCACCTCACGAAGCTGCGCAGCGGCAATGGCGGCTGGGTCATCGCCGGCATCCAGCAACAGGCGGCATGACACAGGACGACTTCGCCCTGATGGCGGCTGTCTTCGCCGGGGCATTGGTGATCGCCGCCATCTTCGGATGGCGCGGCGGAAATGCCCGGGCCGACGTTGCCTTGATGGGCGGCCTGGCCGCGGCGTTCGGCAGCCTGTCCGGGCTGCTGTTCGCCTCGTGAGCTGAGGGCACACTCCAGGGGATGGCAGCTCCCTTCAACTACCGCCACCTCTACTACTTCTGGGTCGTCGCCAAGGAGGGCGGCATGGCCCGTGCCGCCGCCCGGCTGGGCATGGCGGTGCAGACGGTCAGTGCGCAGGTGCGCGCGCTCGAGCAATCGCTCGGCTACGCGCTGTTCAAGCCGGCCGGGCGCGGCATGGCGCTGACGGAAGCGGGAGTTGCCGCGATGGCGCAGGCCGACCAGATCTTCCAGCTGGGCGAACAGCTTCCGGCGGTCGTGCGCGAAGCCGCCACCGGGCAGGGGCTGCGGCTGGCCGTGGGGATTTCCGACGGCTTGCCCAAGCTGGTCGTGCGCCACCTGCTGCAGCCGGCCGTCGAAGCGCCGGGCGTGCGGCTGCTCTGTCACGAAGACGAATTCGACCGCCTCCTGGGCGACCTGGCGCTGCACCGGCTGGACGCCGTGCTGTCGGACCGCGCGGCGCCGCCCAACCCGAACCTGCGGCTGTACAGCCATGCGCTGGGCGAAGCGCCGCTCGCGTGGTTCGCGCCGGTCGATCTCGCGACCGGGTGTTCGCTGCCTTTTCCTGCGTGCCTGGCCGAAATGCCCGTGCTGTTGCCGACGGGCCATTCGGCGGTGCGCCCGCGGCTGGACCACTGGTTCGAGCGCCAGGGCCTGCGCCCGCGGGTGGCCGGCGAATTCGAGGACAGCGCCTTGCTCGCGGCATTCGGCCGCAGCGGCATGGGAGCCTTTCCGGCCTCGCGCTGGTCGCACGAGGAACTGCTGAAGGATCCCGGCGTGCGGCTGCTCGGCGACTGCCCCGAACTGGTCGAGCACTTCTACCTGATCTCCGCGGAGCGCCGCATCCAGCATCCGCTGGTGCAGCGGCTGCTCCAGGGAGTGCAGAACGAGGCCGGAGCTGAACCCAGGCCGGAGTGATTCTCCGGCGAGGACTGCAAGCGATGCCTGCCGCGGCGGCGCCTACCGGTCCAGCCGCACACGGGGCCGTGCCGCTTCCAGGCCAGCCCGGTCGACGCGCACATCGACGACGTCCTTGTCGCCTTGCCTGCCGGCAGGCTCGTCGCGCACGCTGACCTCGCGGATGCCGAAACCCTCCATGTCCTCCACCGACAGGGCGTAGAAGTCCTCGACCTGGTGGGGCTCGATCTTGGCGAACCAGCAGACGAAGCCGTCCACGCCGGCGCGGCCGAAGAACTCCGTCTCGCGCCTGGCGAGCCGGCGGGCGCTGTCCATCTGGCTCTCGTTCCAGTTCGCCTGCCCGGTCTGCTGCAGGTGCAGCACGTGCGCCATGTCGCCGTGCCAGGCGACCGCGCCGTGCCGCCCCAGGGTCTTGTGCCGCGCGGCGGGGAAGATGTAGTTGGCGCAGGAAGAGCGGCAGGAGGTCGGAACCTCCACGTCGAGTTGCCGCTCGTGGATCGCGAAAGCCATGTCCAGCGCGGCGTCCACCAGGCCGCCACCGGAGGTGATGACGAGGCGCTTGATCTTCGGGTCCTGCAGCAGCCGCAGGAAGTCCGCGGCCGAGCCGGCGCCGATGCGGCCGTCGAACACCACCGCGTCGCCAACGGCTTCGGCCCGCGCATCTGCCGGGGCCTGCGCGTCTGCGTGGCCCGCGCAGGCGAGCAGCACCGCCAACGCGGCGATGCCACGAAGAACCGGCCGCATGGGCGCTGGGTCGCCGCGCTCGCGGGCATCGGCCGTCACTCCTGTTCCCCTTCGCCTTGCAGCTGCCGGTCACCCGGCCGCGATCCGCCGCGACGGGCGCCTCCGCCTCCTTGAGCAGCGTGTTCACGCGCGCGGCGCTGACCATCGCCTGCTGCAGCTGCGAGAACTGCGTCGTGATCTGCGTCAGCGGCTCCACCACCCGGCCGATGTAGTTGATGAAGGCGTAGAGAACGCCCACTTCGAGCGCGCTGAGCCCCGCGCCGTCGCCGCGCGTGCCGAACACCCACATCACCACCGCGACCAGCAGCACGTTCACGAAGTCCAGCACCGAGCGCAGCAGCCAGGCATTGGCGCGCAGCACGCTGGCGCGCGCCTGGTAGTGCGCTTCGTTCAGGTCGGCAAAGCGCCGGTTGAAGCGCCCGGTCGCGTTGCTGGCCTGGAGCACAGGCATGCCGTTGATCGACTCCGCCATCTGCGCGT
>JAQGNJ010000072.1 GCA_028291885.1 Ramlibacter sp.
AAGGCCAGACCGTGGGCATCGTCGCCAACCAGCCGCTGGTGCTGGCCGGCTGCCTCGACATCAAAAGCTCGATCAAGGCGGCGCGCTTCGTCCGCTTCTGCGACGCCTTCAACATCCCGGTGGTCACCTTCGTCGACGTTCCGGGCTTCATGCCGGGCACCAGCCAGGAATACGGCGGCATCATCAAGCACGGCGCCAAGCTGCTTTACGCGTATGCCGAGTGCACGGTGCCCAAGATCACGGTGATCACGCGCAAGGCCTATGGCGGCGCGTACGACGTGATGAGCTCCAAGCATTTGCGCGGCGACGTCAACTTCGCCTGGCCGAATGCAGAGATCGCCGTGATGGGCGCCAAGGGCGCGGTGGAGATCATCTTCCGCGAGGACAAGGGCGACCCGGCCAAGCTCGCCGCCCGCGAGGCCGAGTACAAGGCCCGCTTCGCCAATCCCTTCGTTGCCGGCGCAAGAGGCTTCATCGACGACGTGATCCTGCCGCACGAAACCCGCAAGCGCATCTGCAGGTCGTTGATCATGCTGCGCGACAAGAAACTCGAGAACCCGTGGCGCAAGCACGGCAACATCCCGCTTTGAAAGCGGGATCGGACAGCCTTGCCCCCGCATTAAAGGATTCACCATGTTCAACAAGATCCTCATAGCAAACAGAGGCGAGATCGCCTGCCGGGTCATCAAGACGGCCAAGAAGATGGGCATCAAGACGGTCGCGGTGTATTCCGACGCGGACCGCGATGCGCGCCACGTGCAGCTGGCGGACGAGGCCGTGCACATCGGCGCGGCGCCGTCGCGCGAGAGCTACCTGCAGGCGGACCGGATCATCGCGGCGTGCAAGCAGACCGGCGCCCAGGCCGTGCATCCGGGCTACGGCTTCCTGTCCGAAAACGAGGCGTTCGCGCGGCGGGTGGAAGAAGAAGGCATCACCTTCATCGGCCCCAAGCACTATTCCATCGCCGCGATGGGCGACAAGATCGCTTCCAAGAAGCTGGCCAAGGAAGCGAACGTCAACACCATCCCCGGCTACAACGAGGCGATCGGCACGGCGGAGCAGGCGGTGGCGATCGCCAAAGACATCGGCTACCCGGTGATGATCAAGGCGTCCGCAGGCGGTGGCGGCAAGGGCTTGCGCGTGGCCTACGACGACAAGGAAGCTTTCGAGGGCTTCACCGCCTGCCAGAACGAGGCGCGCAACAGCTTCGGCGACGACCGGGTCTTCATCGAGAAATTCGTCGAGGAACCCAGGCACATCGAGATCCAGGTCCTGGGCGACTCCCAGGGCAACGTGATCTACCTGAACGAGCGCGAATGCTCGATCCAGCGCCGCCACCAGAAGGTGATCGAGGAGGCGCCGTCGCCCTTCATCAGCGATGCGACGCGCAAGGCCATGGGCGAGCAGGCCGTGGCGCTGGCCAAGGCAGTGAAGTACCAGAGCGCCGGCACGGTGGAATTCGTGGTCGGCAAGGACCAGTCGTTCTACTTCCTGGAGATGAACACGCGGCTGCAGGTCGAGCATCCCGTCACCGAGTGCATCACCGGCCTGGACCTGGTGGAGCTGATGATCCGCGTCGCCGCCGGCGAGAAGCTGCCGCTGACGCAGGCCGACGTCAAGCGCGAGGGCTGGGCGATCGAGTGCCGCATCAATGCGGAAGACCCGTTCCGCAACTTCCTGCCGTCGACGGGAAGGCTGGTGCGCTTCCAGCCGCCCAAGGAGTCAATGTGGGCGGCCGACACGGAGCATCTGTTCGGCGTGCGCGTCGACACTGGCGTGCAGGAGGGCGGCGAGATCCCGATGTACTACGACTCGATGATCGCCAAGCTGATCGTGCACGGCAAGGACCGCAACGAGGCGATCGCGAAGATGCGCGAAGCCCTCAATGGCTTCGTGATCCGCGGCATCTCCAGCAACATCCCGTTCCAGGCGGCGCTGCTCGCGCATCCGAAGTTCGTCGCCGGCGACTTCAACACCGGCTTCATCGCCGGGCACTACGGCAAGGGATTCCATGCCGAGGACGTGCCGCATCCCGATCCGCAGTTCCTGCTCGCGCTGGCGGCTTACGTGAACCGGCGCGCCCTGCAGCGAGCGGCCGGCATCCGCGGCCAGTTGCCGGGCCATGAGTTCACCGTCGGCGAGCAGTTCGTCGTGGTCGGGCTCGGCGCCGAGGGCCGCAATCGCCGCGAGCCCGTCACCGTGAGCGACTTCGAGGAGAAGTCCGGCTCCAGCGCGGTTTCCGTCGGCGACCGGCGCTACGAGATCTGCAGCAAGTGGCATCTCGGCGCGGCCCGCATCCGCGGCACGGTCAACGGCCAGCCCTTCACCGCGCAGGTGGAACGCGGCGTCGGCAAGAACCCGCTGGCTGTGCGCATCATCCACAACGGCACGCAGCTCGACGCGCTCGTTCTCACGCCGCGCGCCGCCGAACTCCATGCCCTGATGCCGTACAAGGCGCCGCCCGACATGAGCCGCTATGTGCTGTCGCCGATGCCGGGCCTGCTGGTCGACGTTGCCGTGCAGCCGGGACAGAAGGTGCAGGCCGGCGAGCGCGTCGCCGTGATCGAGGCGATGAAGATGGAGAACGTGCTGTTCGCCGCGGCCGACGGCGTCGTCGGCAAGGTGCTGGCGGCCAAGGGCGAGAGCCTGACGGTGGACCAGCCGATCGTGGAGTTCGCCGCATGATCCGCCGGCGCGGGCTGCTGGGGGGCGCCGCCTCGCTCGCGGCGCTGGCAGGATGCGCGGCGCCACCTCGTAGGCTGGGGTCGCGACCCCAGCCTACCTTCCAGCAGCCCACCGCGGCCCCGGCCGCGCCGGGGGGCGACGGCGCGCTGCGCAGCATCGCCTTCGGCTCGTGCATCGACCAGACCCGGGCCGCGCCGATCTGGGACACCATCCTGGCCGGCCGGCCCGACCTGTTCCTGTTCGGCGGCGACAACGTCTATTGCGAGATGCCCTGCACGCAGGCCCGCCTGCGTCGCGCCTATGCGCAGGCCGCGGAGTCGCCGGGCATGGGCCGCCTGCGCCGCAGCGTGCCGCACCTCGCGATCTGGGACGACCACGATTACGGCCTGAACGACGGCGGCGCCGAGTTTGCGTTCAAGGACGAAGCGAAAGCGGAGTTCCTCGACTTCTGGAAGATCCCCGCGGACGATCCGCGCCGCGGCCGCGAAGGCCTGTACCACGCACAGGTGTTCGGGCCACCGGGGCAGCGCGTCCAGGTCATCCTGCTGGACGAACGCTGGTTCCGCTCGCCCTGGAAGCGGACGGACCAGCGCGACGCGCCGGGCAAGGAGCGCTACCTGCCCGACGACGATGCCGGCAAGACGATGCTGGGCGAGGCGCAGTGGCGCTGGCTGGAACAGCAGTTGCGCCAGCCGGCGGAACTGAGGTTGATCGTCTCGGGCCTGCAGGTGGTGACCGAAGGCCACGGCTGGGAGCGCTGGGGCAACTTCCCGCGCGAGCGGCAAAGACTCTACCGCCTGATCGCCGACACCCGCGCCCAGGGCGTGGTGTTCCTCTCGGGCGACCGGCACATCGGCGCGCTGTATCGCGAGTCCGGCGGCACACCGTATCCGCTCTACGAACTCACCTCCAGCGGCATGACGCATCCCTGGCGCGACGCCGCCGAAGCCGGGCCCAACCGGCTCGGCGAGCTGTTCACCGACCTTCACTACGGCACGGTCGACATCGACTGGGCCGCGGCCGCCGTGTCGCTCTCCATCCGCGACATCGCCGGCAAGCCGCGGCGCGCGGCGACGATCCCTTTCAACCAGCTCCAGGTGCAGTCATGACCCTTGCCCAAACCCAGGACAGGCAACGTCCGTTCAAGGTTCTCGGAATCCAGCAGATCGCCATCGGCGGCCCGGACAAGACCCGGCTGCAAAAGCTCTGGGTCGACATGTTCGGCCTGGAGCTCACCGGCACCTTCCGCAGCGCCAGCGAGAACGTCGACGAGGACATCTGCACGATCGGCGCCGGACCGCTGCGGGTCGAGGTCGACCTGATGCAGCCGCTCGATCCCGACAAAAAGCCGGCAGTCCAGAACACGCCGCTCAATCACGTGGGCCTCTGGATCGACGACCTGCCCAGGGCCGTCGAGTGGCTGGGCGCGCGGGGCGTGCGCTTCGCGCCAGGCGGCGTCCGGCGCGGCGCGTCCGGCTTCGACATCTGCTTCGTCCATCCCAAGGGCAGCGAGGAACTGCCGATCGGCGGCGAAGGCGTGCTGATCGAGCTGGTCCAGGCGCCGCCGGAAGTCGTGAAGGCCTTCGCCGCTCTCGCGGGACAGGCGCTTGGCTAAGATCGGAGCATGGACCTTTCACGCATTCCCCGCCGGCGCTATACGCCCTTCGCAACCCCCCTCGAATTCCTCCCCAACTTCAGCCGCGAGCTGGCCCGGACCTGCCCTGGCGGCAAGGGCCCGGACGTCTGGATCAAGCGCGACGACATGCTCGGCCTGTTCCCCGGCGGCAACAAGACGCGCAAGCTCGAATTCCTGGTCGCCGACGCGCTGGCCCAGGGCGCGGACACGCTGGTCACCTGCGGCGCGCCGCAGTCCAACCATTGCCGCATCACGCTGGCCGCGGCCGCCAGGGAAGGCCTGCGCTGCCGCTTCGTCATCGAAGAGCGGGTGCCCGGGAGCTACGACGAGGAAGGCAGCGGCAACCACTTCATGTTCCGGCTGATGGGCGTCGAGGCGATCACCGTCGTGCCCGGCGGCAGCAACATGGCCGAGGCGATGGAGCGCGTCGCGGCCGAAGTCGCGGCGCTCGGTCGCAAGGCCTACATCATTCCCGGCGGCGGCTCCAATGCGCTCGGAGGACTCGGCTACGTGGCCTGCGCCCAGGAACTGCAGCAGCAGTTCTTCGAGCAGGGCGTGAGCATCGACCGCGTCGTCGTCGGCTCCGGCAGTTCCGGCACCCACGGCGGATTGCTCGCCGGCTTCCTGGGCAACCACGTCGCCATCCCCATCGTCGGCATCGGCGTGAGCCGCGACCCGGCCGACCAGGAACCGCTGGTCTTCAAGGAAGCGCAGGCGGTGGCCGACCTGCTCGGCACCGGCATGAAGATCCCGCGCGAGTCGGTGCTCAGCATCGGCGGCTACTGGCAGCCCAAGTACTCGGTGCCCAACGAGAAGATGGTCGAGGCCGTGCAGATGCTGGCCCGCACCGAAGGCATCCCGCTCGATCCCGTCTACACCGGCAAGATCATGGCCGGCCTGATCGGCGAAGCGCGCAAGGGTTTCTTCAAGCCGGGCGAGAAGCTGCTGTTCCTGCACACCGGCGGCCTGCCTTCGCTGCACGCATACGAACGCGAAGTGCTGGGCAAGGCGCCCGTGGCGCCCTGACGACGGCGGCGTGAAGCAGCGGCGCGCGGCGGCTTGCTTCGCTGGCGCCGGCTGAGCTTGTCGGTGAGAATGGGCCAGCCCACCGACCATGGACCAGGCCTTCCCCACGCTTTCCCCCGGCCCGCAAGGACTCGCCGCACAGGACGCCATCCTGCGCTGCCAGGCCGCGCTGCTGGCCAGAAGCGGGACCATGCAAGCAGCGACCGCCCTGTGCGTCGAACTGGCGCAGCTGCAGTCCTGCCACCGCGTCAGCGTCGGCATGCTCGAAGCCGGCAAGCTGCGGATCGTCGGCAGTTCCCAGACCGTCGAACTCGACGAGCGGCACGAAACGGCGGTCGCGATCGTCGCGGCCATGCACGAGGCGATCGACCAGCGGCTCAGCGTCGCCTGGCCACCGGCCGTGTCCGCTCCGCCGATCAGCCTCGCCCACCGACAGCTGGCCGGCAACGCCGAGGCCTGTTCCGTGCCGATGGTGAGCAGCGGCGCGATCGTCGGCGCGATCACGTTGGAGCGGTCCACCGGCGCTTTCTTCCGGCCCGAGCAGGTCGCGCTGTGCGAGGACATCGCGAGCTTCGCGGGCCCGGTCCTGGCGCTCAAGCGGCAGGCCGAACTGCCCTGGCATGGCCGCATCGCCGCTTCCCTGCGCAAAGGCTTCGGCTCGCCCGGCAAGCGCCAGGCCGCGTGGGCCGTCGGCGCACTCGTCGCGGCGGCCGTGCTCGCCATGCCGCAGCCCTGGCGGATCAGCGCGCCGGCGCGGCTGGAGGGGTCGGTGCAGCGCGCGGTCGTGGCGGCCGCCGACGGCTTCCTGCAGCAGGCCAACGTCCGGCCCGGCGACCGTGTCGTCGCCGGCCAGGTGCTGGCGCAGCTGTCGTCGCAGGACCTGGAGCTGGAACGCCAGCGCCGCGAAAGCGAGTTGCGCCAGCACGAGAGCGGCTACCGCGCGGCGCAGGCCCGCAACGACCGCACGCAGATGGTGATCAGCCAGTCCAGGGCCGCCGAGACCCAGGCCTTGCTGGCGCTGGCCGAAACCCAGCTCGATCGCACGCGGCTGCAGGCGCCGTTCGACGGCATCGTGATCAAGGGCGACCTGTCGCAGACGCTGGGGGCGCCGGTGCAGCGCGGCGAGGTGCTGATGGTGCTGGCGCCCAACGACAGCTTCCGGCTGATCGTCGAGGTCGACGAAACGGACATCGCCGCGATCCGGGCCGGGCAGAAGGGCCAGCTCGCACTGGCCGCGCGTCCGGACCAGCCGCTGGCATTCACAACCCGGCGGATCGTCCCGGTGGCGACGTCCGCCGACGGCCGCAATTACTTCGAGGTGGAGGCGACGCCCGACCAGGCGCAGGCCAACCTGCGGCCCGGCCTGAGCGGCGTCGCGAAGATCGAGGTCGGCGAGCGCAGCCTGGCGTGGCTGCTGTTCCACCGCGCGGCTGCGTGGCTGCGCCTGTCCCTGTGGACCGTCGCTTTGTAGATGGCCGAGGCCCTCGTCAGCGGGTCCTGGTACCGCGTCGCGCCCCTGAAGCCCAGCCTGGTCAACGGCCTGAAGATCGTGCGCCACGAAGTGCGCGACCAGGTCTGGCACATCCTGGTCGAGCCCGGCTCCGGCCGCCAGCTGCGGCTGAACCCTGCTGCATACGCGTTCGCGGGGCGCTGCAACGGCCAGGCAACGGTGGGCGAGCTGTGGAACCTGCTGCTGGAGCGCGAGCGCGACGACGCCCCGACGCAGGACGACATCCTGCGGCTGCTGGCGCAGCTGTTCCGCGCCGGCATCGTGCAGTTCGACACCGCGCCCTACCTGTCGCTGCTGTTTTCGCGCCGCGGCCAGGACGTCGAGCGCAAGCGCCGCGCCTTCATCAACCCGCTGATGGTGAGGATCAAGCTGTTCGACCCGACCCGCCTGCTGGACCGGCTGGCGCCGCTGTCGGCGCTGCTCGGGCGCTGGAGCGTGTTCGCGCTCTGGCTGCTTGCGGTGGCGCTGGGGGCGTTGGCGGCGGCGGTCGGTTTCCCCCAGCTCAAGGCCGACGCGCTGCGCCTGCTGGCGACGCCATCGAGCTATGCGCTGGCCTGGATCTGCTATCCGCTGGTGAAGGCGCTGCACGAGATCGGCCACGCGATGGCCGTGCGGCGCTTCGGCGGCGCCGTCCACGAGCTTGGCATCTCCCTGGTTTTCCTGACACCGGCGCCGTATGTCGACGCCACTGCCGCCAACGGTTTCGCCAGTGCCAGGCAGCGCGCCGTCGTGAGCGCCGCCGGCATCATGATCGAGCTTGCGCTCGCCGCGCTCGCGATGTTCGCCTGGCTGGTCCTGAGCCCCGGGCTGCTGCGCGACACTGCGCTCGTGGTGCTGCTGATCTGCTCGGTCTCGACGCTGCTGTTCAACGCCAATCCGCTGCTGCGGCTGGACGGCTACCACCTGCTGTGCGACGCGCTGCAGCTGCCCAATCTCGCGCTGCGAAGCCAGAGCTGGTGGACCGCGCAATGGCGGCGGCTTGTCGGCGCGGGCAACCCCTTGCCGCGCGGCGCGCTGGCCGCCGGCGAGCTGAAATGGCTGGTCCTTTATGCGCCGGCCTCGTGGTTGTACCGGCTCGGCCTGCTGTTCGCCCTGGTGTTCTGGGTCGGGCGCCAGTCCTGGTTGCTGGGATGGCTGGCGGCCCTGATGCTGATCGGATGGCTGCTGAAGGCGACGCTCGGCGCGCTGCTGCGATCCATCGCGGCGTCGGCCGATCCGGCGGCCAAGCGCCGCGCCGTGGTCGCGGCAGCCGTCCTCGCCGCAG
>JAQGNJ010000079.1 GCA_028291885.1 Ramlibacter sp.
TGGGCCGTGCGCCAGTACGCGATGTCCGGCAACATGGTCGGCGGCTTCTACACCAGCGCCATCGGCTTCGGCTACAACACCGACGTGCTCAGGAAAAAGCAGTTGCCCGAGCCCAAGTGCTGGGCCGACCTGGTCAAGCCGGCGTACAAGGGCGAGATCGAGATCTCGCATCCCGCGACCAGCGGCACCGCCTACACCATCATCGCGGGACTGGTGCAGATGATGGGCGAGGACGCGGCCTTCGACTACCTCAAGCAGCTGCACAAGAACACCACCGCGTACACCCGCAGCGGCCAGGCGCAGGCGCCCAACGTCGCCAAGGGCGAAGTGGGGATCGGCGTCAGCTTCATCTTCGGTTTCGACAAATGGCGTCACGACAGATTCCCGGTCAAGAGCGCCGCGCCATGCGAAGGAACGGGCTACGAGGTGGGCGGGATCGCGCTGGTCAAGGGAGCGCGCAACAAGGACAACGCCAAGCGCTACTACGACTGGCTGATGAGCCCGGCCGGCCAGGCGATCGGCGGCAAGGCGGGCAGCCTGCAGTCGCCGGCCAACAAGACTTTCAAGCCGGACCCGCGCATCCCCTCGATGGCCAACGTGAAACTGATCAAGTACGACTTCGAGAAGTACGGCAAGGCGGCCGAGCGCAGGCGGCTGATCGAGCGCTGGACGCGCGAGGTGGAGGCGCTGCCTCGCTGAAGCTAACCGCCAGCTAATTGAGGCGGCGCATCATCCACACTGGATTCAAGCTCCGGGAGAAACCATGCGCGTGCTGCTGGTCGAAGACGACGAGATGATCGGACAGAGCCTGCGCGACGCCCTGGACGCGAACGGCTGGTCGGTCGACTGGGTCAAGGACGGCCTGCTGGCGCAGAGCGCGCTGGACGACGGCGACTATGCCTGCGTGCTGCTGGACCTGGGCCTGCCCAAGCTGGATGGCACGGAGGTGCTGCGCAAGGCCCGCAGCCAGGGCAACCAGACGCCGGTGCTGGTCCTCACGGCCCGCGATGGCCTGGACGACCGCGTGGCCGGCCTGGACATCGGCGCCGACGACTACCTGGTCAAGCCCTACGAGTTCCGCGAGCTGCTGGCCCGGATGCGCGCCGTGATCCGCCGCCGTGACGGTAGCGCGCATTCCGTGATCGGCAGCGCCGAGGTGCAGCTGGACCTGACCACGCGGGAAGTGCTGGTGCAGGGCGAGCGCTCGCAACTGTCGGCGCGGGAATACGCATTGCTGCACGCGCTGCTGGAGCGGCCGGGGGCGATCCTGTCGCGCGACCAGCTGGAGAACCGCATCTACGGCTGGGGCGAAGAGGTCAGCAGCAATGCCGTCGACGTCCTGATCCACGGCATGCGGCGCAAGCTCGGTGCGGACGCGATCCGCAATGTGCGCGGCCTGGGCTGGCGCATCGCCGGCGCGTCGGCGCGGGTGGTGCAGGAAGGTGCGCGATGATCCACATCTTTCCCAGTGGTCCCATGTGCTCTCTGCGGCGGGCGCTGCTGCTCTGGCTGGTGCCGATGTTCGTGCTGGTCGGCCTGGTCTCGGCGGCGTGCGCGTACTGGAGCTACGGCCGCATGGTCGGCACCTTCATGGACGACCAGATGGAGCAACTGGCCCTGTCGATCGCGACCAACGAGGGGTACGCCCCGCCGCCCGGCCTCACCCGCGAGCGTGCCCACAAGTGGGGAAGCTACGTCACCCAGGTCTTCGGCGCGGACGGGCGCCTGCAGGCGACGGCCCTGCCGCAGCTGGCCGTCGGCTTGCAGGCCCAGCCGGGCTTCCACGACCTGGAGCAGGACGGCACTGGCTGGCGCGCTTACACCACGGCGCCGGGCGCGTCCGGCCACCGGGTGCAGGTGCTCCAGAGCAGCCAGTTCCGCGGCACCCTGGCAACGGAGCGCGCGGGCGCGGCGATCGCGCCGATCCTGCTGCTGCTGCCTCTGTCGGTGCTGGTGCTCTGGGGCGTGGTGGCCGCGGTGTCTCGCGCCGTGCAGGACATCGGCCGGCAGGCCGCCTCGCAGGACGAACACCATATCTCGGAACTGACGCTCGAGCGGGTGCCGCACGAGATCAAGCCGCTGGTCACGTCGTTCAACAGCCTGCTCTCGCGATTGCGTGACGCCTTCGCGACCCAGCGGCGGTTCGTGCAGGACGCCGCGCACGAACTTCGCACGCCGATCACGGCGGTGGCGCTGCAACTCGAGAACGTCCGCCGCGACCTGCCGCCCGGCGCCTGTGCCCAGAGCTTCACCCAGCTGGAAAGCGGCGTCCAGCGCGCGCAGAGGCTGGTCGACCAGTTGCTGAAGATGTCGCGCCAGGAAGCCGCTGCGCCGGACCCGGCGACGGCCGTGGACCTGGACGCGCAATTGCGCGAGAGCATCAACACGCTGATCGGGCTGGCCGACCAGCGCGACATCGACCTGGGACTGGTCGAGAGCGCAGGGACGAAGCCCGCCGCGGCGCTGCGGTGCGCGCCCGGCGACTTGCGCAGCGTGCTCGACAACCTGATCGAGAACGCGCTGCGCTACACGCCCGAAGGCGGCGTCGTCGACGTCCGCGTGCTGGATGAAGGCGGGCGGGTCGCGGTCGAAGTGGTGGACAACGGGCCCGGCATTCCCGAGGACATGCTGGCCCGCGTGTTCGACCGCTTCTTCCGCGTTCCCGGCACCGGCGGGCGCGGCAGCGGCCTGGGCCTGTCGATTGCGCAGAGCGCCGCGCAGCGCTGCGGGCTGCGCATCGCGCTGCGCAACCGCGGTGATCGCAGCGGGCTGGTTGCGCGGATCGAGCCGGCCTGAAGCCGCTGCTAATCCCCGGCTAAGGAAACCCTCACGGTGGCCTAAGGCCAGCTGCCTACAGTGGAATCACGGTTGGCGCTGCAGCTTCTCGAGCGCAGTCGGCAACCGGAAAACGGTTCACCCAATGCCACTGAAAGGTTCCATCATGAATGCCAAAGCCCTCCTCGCCATCGCCGCTTTCGCCGCCGCCGCTTCCGCCGGTGCGCGCGCCGACGAAGCCGATGGCTCGCAGTACGCCCTCAAGTTCGAAGGCACCCGCACCCGCGCCGAAGTGATGGCCGAGGCGGCCACCGTGTCCGCGACCCGCAGCACGGAGCCGGCCGGTTCGCGCGTCGCCGCCCAGCCGCGATCGGGCGTGGATGCGAAGGCAGTGCGGGCCGAAGCGGCGCGCGCGCTCAGGCTGGGACAGATCCCCTCGGGCGAAAGCGGCCGGATGTGAGCTCCCGGCTCCAGCAACGGGAAAAAGCGCCGCGAGGCGCTTTTTTTTTCGGGTGGATCAGAAGCCGATGTAGAGCGTATGCGGGTTGGTGGCCGTGCAAACGCCTGTCGTGCAGGTGCCGGACTGTCCCGGCGGCATCGATCCGTCGACCGTATAGCTCTGGGGCACCGCGCTGCCCGTGCCGCTGGTGGCCGTCAGGGTCAGCGTGTAGTTCAGGCCCAGTGCGGTCCCATTGGCGCTGGCGACCGCGGGAGGAGGGATCGAGTTGAGCGAGAGCGTGTACGGCGTGTTGTAGGTGCATGTCAGCTGGAACGGGCTCGCCCCGGTCGCCGCCGTCCGCATGAACGAGGTGTAGTTCATCGCCAGCGTCGCGGGCGGTGTGTTGAAGTAGCAGTTGTGCTGGATGCTCACCGATGCGCCGAAGACCGCGCTTTGCAGGATGGCCCCGGTCGCCGACCGCGCGATGTTGCTCAGGCGCACGATGACCGAAATGGCGAGATCGTCGTACACCCCGGCGGGCGCGCCGGTCTGGCCCGAGGGAACGCGCAGATAGTAGGTGTAGGTGAACGGCTGCGCGTTTGCGTTGTTCGCCATCTGGTAGACGACGCCGCCGTTGGTGCCGCTGCCGTAGTTTGCGCCTGCGCCGGTCGTCCATTGCCCGCCCGCGACCGAGCCCTGGTAGATGTTGTACGTGAGCGTCTGCGTGCCGTTCTGGCGGGTCATGGCCCGTCCCGCGGGCGGCTCGCCCTGGTCGACCCCGATGTAGATGTAGGGACGCGCGGGGTCGCCCGCCTGCTTGGTGCATTGCCCGCTGATGGTCCCCGTGTAGTTGGTGTTCGCGCCCGAGACGTAGAGGACCGTCATGGGCATCGAGGTCGCCGTCACGGTGCAAATGACGGCATGGGCCGAGCCGCAAGCGGCCAGCAGGAAGAAAAGCAGGGTTTTGAGGAGGTGATGCATCAGCGACGTATCCCGGAACATGTCAACGGCCCGACGCGCGCGATCTCGTCCAGGTTGCCCGGGGGCAACTCTACCGCGAGCACGCATGACTGCCCGTTCCATTTCAGCCGCAGTTCGTTCTTCGCCTGCAGTCCCGTGACAAAAGCCTCGCCACGCCTGGCGACGAAGAATTCCTTGCGATCGGCGAGCAGTTCGAGCTCGGCGCCTGGCGGCGCCGGCCCGCCGTCGTCCAGGACGATGCGGATCAATGCGCCGCGGCCGCTGCGAACCGGAAACCTGACGATCAGGCCGGTGCGCGCCGGCGGCACCACCACTTGCTCGATGCTGTCGATCTCGGCGCTGATCGGCAATTCGCTGGG
Organism: Ramlibacter sp.; assembly: GCA_028291885.1. Classification (GTDB taxonomy): domain Bacteria; phylum Pseudomonadota; class Gammaproteobacteria; order Burkholderiales; family Burkholderiaceae_C; genus Ramlibacter. The sequence continues at coordinate 4,555 of JAQGNJ010000079.1, forward strand.
ATCGAGCCGCAGGCTGTTGGTCTGGTACGAGAGCAGGCCGGTCACGAGCGCCTTGCCGTTGGGGCCGGTGCGAGCCGTCAGGCGCCCGTTCGAACCGACGCCGACGTCGGCGTAGCCGGGGACCTCGACGAGCGCAAAGCTGTCCTGGATCGGCCGCGAGGCGAAGACCTGGCCGTCGATCATCACCAGCCCACCTTGCGCACCGAGCCGGACGGTCTGCTGCTCGGTGGAGGCGCTCACGTCGGCCGACACCAGGCCCCTGGTCCCCTGGTAGAAGACGCCGCCCTCGGCGAAATTGAGCGCGTTGCGGCGCCCTCCCAGCGCCCGCCAGCCCCAGCCGTTCTCGGCGGTCAGTCCCTGGCTGACGCTGGTGTAGCCGTCGGTCTGTCCCCTGCGGTGCGAGAAGCTGCTCGCCGACGAAACCTGCCGCTCGAGCGGAACAAGCAGGCTCACGCCGAAGGAGGTCGCTGCGCCGGCGGGGCCGGAGTCCTTCACGCGGACCACGTTGAAGGTCAGCGAAGCGCGTGCGCCGATCTGCAGCCCGTAGTTGGCGCTGTAGGTGACCAGCGGGCCGCGGTCGTACGAGTCGACCCGGGCATAGGCGACACCGAGCGAACCGAAGCGCTCCGACGAGAAGTTGTAGCTGGCGGACAGTTGCCGCCGGGACGGCAAGCTGGCGGCGTCCTGGCCGATCTGGCGGTAGCTGCGCGACGCGCCTTCCGCGCTCAGGGTGAAGCCGTGGCGCAGGCTCGAATTCTCGACGGCGACCATCCAGTGCTGGCCCTGGCCTGCCTTGTCGTCGCGACTGAAAGCTCCGGACGCGTTGCCCAGCATCTGCCAGGGCAGGGCGGTCGCGATCCCCAGGCCCGCGCCCCATGTGTCGCGGCTGGCCTCCGCGCGCGCTTGCATCGTCAGGCTTTTGCTCAAGCCCTGGCGCCACAGGCCCGAGACGAAGCGTTCACTGTAGTCCGCACTGTCGGCGCCGATGTTCTCGTGAACGGCGCCGATCTCGAAGCTCCAGTCGGACAGGCCTTTCTCCAGCAGTTCCGCGCGGCTGAAAAAGTCCTGGACCAGCGTGGTCTCGCGGCCGAGCGCGTCGCGCACCACCAGCCGCGCCTGGCCGCTGCCTGTCAGCAGCGGAAAGTTGTCGATGGCGAAGGGCCCGGCGGGCACGCGCGAGGTCTGCCGCAAGGCATCGTTGATATAGAGCTCCACCGTGCTGGGCGCCGTCGACAGGCCGCCGAGGATGGGAAGCGGCTGGGTGATGAAGCCGGGCCGCAGGCCGAAATTGCGGCCGATCTGCAGGCCGCCGAAATACAGCGGACGCCCCCAGCTGCCGGTCCGGGTGGTGCTGTCGCCCACGCGCAGCGTCAGGTTGTGCTCCGGAAAATCGCGGGTGAAAGTGGTCTCCGCCCGCCGCAGGCTGCGGGGCGAATCGGGATCGGTTCCCGCCAGGTTGCGGCCGATGAAGTTCGATGTCAGCACGCCCCAGCGGCTGGCGAAGCCGGCTTCCGTCAGCGCGCCGAGATCGCGCACTGTCCGTGACCCGCGCAGGCTGGTCTGATTGAGGTTCAGGTCGAAGTTGAGAAACAGCGCCGGTTCAGCCTCGCTGACGGGCAGCCTTTCGGCGGACTCCGCGCCCAGGCGGGTGGCGGCGAACGCGCCCGGTGAAAACACCAGCTCCACGGACTGGTTGGCGTGGTTCATCTGCGCCTTGAAGCCAGGAACCGAGGAAAGCGGATACCACTGCTGGCCCAGGTGGGTGACGCCAAGGACGGTCGGTGCGCGATTGAGCCGCCATTCGTCGAATGCCTCCGCGGGCGCATAGAGCGTCCCGCCCCGCTCCAGCAGCGTCCAGCTCCCCGACCTGGCGCCATTGACCGAAACTTCCAGCGGGAGCATGCGGTCGCGCCGCGACGCCTCCGCGCCCGGGGCACTCTGGGCCTGGGACTGCGCCAGCACCGCGCCGGATCCCAGGGCCGCAGTCACGATCACGATCAAGGCTGCGCAGCCCGGCAGGTACAACATGGCGTGGTGAGGTGCGGGTCAATAGCGCGCCATGACCCGCATGGCGCGACCCGCTACCAAAAAATCCGGTTCAGGGCAGTGTCACGTCAAAGCTTTGCGCTTTGCCATCGTCGAAGCTGACGGCCAGTTGCACGGCGCCAGCGGGAATTGCCTGTTCGCCCTTGATCTCCATCGCCTTGCGGGCGCCGGGCAGGATGTAGGTTCCGCCTTCGAACACACCGAGCACCCGATCGCCGCGCCGAAGCTGGATCTGCCGGACCTGGGCGTAGGCGGTGCCGGAATTGGCGCACGAAGCGCTCAAGGCCTGCCCGGTCACTCCCACCAGTTGGCAGTTGATTTCACGCTTGGCCACGGGTGGCGTGATGAAGACGGGCATGGAAAGAGCCAGCGCAACCGACACCTGCACGGTCTGGTCCTTGGGGGTCGTGGCCTCCGGCACCTCACGCATGATCAGGCGGTAGGTCAGTTGCCGGCTGGCGTCCGCCGGCTTGAGCAACGCGAGACGGACCACCTGGCGTGCCTTGGGGGCCAGCTTGAGGATGGGCGGCGACAGGATCAGGTCTTCGGTCGGCGTCAGCTCGTCGGTGCCGTCCGCCTTCTGCGACCAGTTGTTCAACTCGGCTTGCAACGCGACCTCGGTGTCGCCTTCGTTGACGATCGTGATGGCGACAGCGCGGTCCCTGGGCTGCATGTAGATCCGGATCGGCGTGACCGAAAAAGCGGCGGCGCTGGCGGGAAGCGGCAGCGAGGCGAGGCCGATGGCGGCAAGCGTTCCGGCCGTGACCGAAAGCAAGCCCAGCTGGAAACGTTCCTGCGGCCGATCCAGATGCTTTTTCATTAACACAGCTTACCAGCTCAGCCATTGTTTAGAAACTCACCATCATCTCGACGGCACCATCCCCGCCATCGCTGTTGTAAACGCGCAATGCCGTGACGGTGCCGGCGCCGAACGGGACCGGCGGGCCGGACAACAGCCTGAGTTTTGCCAGGGGTTCGAAGTGGAAGCGGAAAGCCCCACCTTGCGTTCCCGCGAAAGGCTTGTCGGGCGCCGGCGCGATGCTGACGAACTGTCCGCCGCTGCAGGTGACGCTCACCAGCGCGTTGGTCTCCTCGCTCAAAGCCTGGCTGAGGCAAAGCCCAGAACCATCGAGCCGGATCTGCACCACGAATGCGCCGCTTGCCGTCCCAGCCACCGCCGTTGTCAAGAACCCGAACGCCAATCCAAAGGCAAGAATCGTCCTGCGGATCACGGACCAGGCGATCAGTAGGTGATGGTGAGGGTGCGCACCTTGTTGGCCGTGCCGGCTGTCACCGTGCCCGCCTGGCCCGCCGCAGCGTTGCCATGGACGTAGAACGTCGTGCCGGTGGAAGCGGCGGTCTGGTTGGTCAGCGACGCGACCGGACCGACGGCATGGGTTCCGCTGGTGCTCAGAGCCAGGGTGTAGGCGATGCCGGTCGTGCCGTCCGTGACGGAAGCCGAATCCAGCTCCATCGTTTCGATCACTTCGCCGGTGGTGCAGCGAACACCGAAGCTCGTGCTTCCCGTCGAGGCCGCGGTCTGGAACGATGTGTAGGCCAGCGCCAGATCGGTGATCACGGCGCCTGTGGCTGCGTTTTCGGTGTTGATCTCGCATTTCGACGTCAGCGTGATGTTGACGTTGAAGGTACCCGATGCGGTCGCTGCCAGGGCACTGGTGGCGATTGCGGAAAACGCGAGGATCACAACAAGGAAGAGCTTCTTCATAGGACTCCTGGAACAGTTGAAATGGTTAAGGAAAATGCTTAGGCAATTTGCTTAGAGGCCGAACTGTAGTACACGGAGTAACAGGGTGCAACCAGAAACTTGTGCAAATAGTCACAAGTAATCAATACGTTTGCCTGGCCTTTGCGGATTTACAACGGCTAGGCTACCTTTTGTTACCTTCGGCGGCTGCCGGGCGGTTGAGGTCTCCGCAAGCCATCCTCATCTCGTGCACGCCGCTACGATTCCTCCTTTTTCCTGCCATGACCCAAAAACAAACCCTCTCCTTCCAGGCCGAAGTCGCGCAACTGCTGCATCTCGTCACCCATTCGCTCTACTCGAACAAGGAAATCTTCCTGCGCGAGCTGATCTCCAATGCCTCGGACGCGTGCGACAAGCTGCGCTTCGAAGCCCTGAACCAGGCCGCTCTTTACGAAGACGCGCCCAATCTCGAAGTCAGGGTGAGCTTCGACAAGGAAGCGCGGACGCTGACCATCGCGGACAACGGCATCGGCCTGTCGGCGCAGGAGGCGATCGACAACCTCGGCACGATCGCCAAGAGCGGCACGCGCGAATTCATGGGCCGCCTGTCCGGCGACCAGAAGGCCGACGCCCAGCTGATCGGGCAGTTCGGCGTCGGCTTTTATTCCGGCTTCATCGTGGCCGACAAGATCAGCGTGGAGTCGCGCCGGGCCGGGCTGCCACCGGAGCAGGGCGTGCGCTGGACCAGTGGCGGCGCCGGCGATTTCGAGGTGGAGGAAGTCACCCGGCCCCAGCGCGGCACCCGCGTGACGCTGCACCTGCGCGAGGATGCCGGGGAGTACCTGAACACATGGAAGCTCAAGAGCGTCATCTCCAAGTACTCCGACCATATTTCGCTGCCCATCCTCATGCGCAAGGAGGAATGGAAGGAGGGGGAGGACAACAAGGGCGGCGAGATGGTGCTCGCCGACGAATGGGAAACCGTCAACCAGGCCAGTGCGCTGTGGAGCCGCGCCAAGAAGGACATCAGCCTCGAGCAGTACCAGGAGTTCTACAAGCAGATCAGCCATGACACCGAGCCGCCGCTGACCTGGTCGCACAACCGGGTCGAGGGCTCGACCGAATACACCCAGCTGCTGTACATCCCTTCGCACGCGCCGTTCGACCTGTGGAACCGGGACAAGGCCGCGGGCGTGAAGCTGTACGTCAAGCGCGTGTTCATCATGGACGACGCCGAAGCGCTGTTGCCGGTCTACCTGCGCTTCGTCAAGGGCGTGATCGACTCGGCCGACCTGCCGCTGAACGTCAGCCGCGAGTTGCTGCAGGAGAGCAGGGACGTGCGGGCGATCCGCGAAGGTTCGACCAAGCGCGTGCTGGCGATGCTGGAGGACCTGGCGAAGCTCGAGAAGGACGATGCGGCCTCCGGGGAGGACAAGGGCAAGTACGCGATGTTCTATTCCGAATTCGGCCCCGTGCTCAAGGAAGGCCTGGGCGAGGACTTCGGCAATCACGAGCGGCTCGCCAAGCTCCTGCGCTTTGCCTCGACCGCCTCGGACGCGACCAGCGTCTCGCTGGCCGACTACAAGGCGCGGATGAAGGAAGGCCAGGACGCGATCTACTACATCACGGCCGACTCGCTGCTCGCCGCCAAGAACAGCCCGCAACTGGAAGTCTTCCGCAAGAAGGGCATCGAGGTGCTGCTGATGACGGACCGCGTCGACGAGTGGGCGCTGAACTACCTGCAGGACTTCGACGGCACGCCGATGCAGTCGGTCGCCCGCGGTGCGGTCGACCTGGGCAAGCTCCAGGACGAATCGGAGAAGAAGGCGGCCGAAGAAGCGGCCGAGGCGTTCAAGCCGGTTCTCGAAAAACTCAAGCAGGCGCTCAAGGACAAGGCCGAAGACGTGCGCGTGACCACGCGGCTGGTGGATTCGCCCGCCTGCCTGGTCGTGCAGGACGCGGGAATGAGCATGCAGCTGGCGAGGATGCTCAAGCAGGCCGGGCAGAAGGTGCCGCAGGTCAAGCCGGTGCTCGAGGTGAATGCCGACCACGCGCTGGTGAAGAAGCTGGAAGGCTCCGACCGCTTCGACGATCTGGCCCACATCCTGTTCGACCAGGCGCTGCTGGCCGAGGGCGGCCTGCCCGAAGATCCGGCGGCCTACGTGCGCCGCGTCAACTCGCTGCTGGCGTAAGGATCAGCGATCACGCTGCAGCGCGAAGTCGGTCGTGGTGGTGGAGCGGACCAGCACATGCGCGGCCACCGCGTCGCGCTGGACCGGATTCCACGGCAAGGGAACGTTGTCGGGCTGGAGCTGGACCCGATGCTCACCGGCGACGACCCAGGGGAATTCGTAGCGGCCCTGGGCGTCCGTCCGGGTGACGTAGCGACCGTCCAGGACCATGGTGACATTGGGAACCCCGGCTTCGGACGCCTCGCGGCGGCCGTTGTTGTCGGCGTCGAGATAGACCACGCCCGCGATGCCGCCGGCGCCCATCCCTGGAGCACCGCCTAGCGGTGCAACCGACGAGCCCGCCCGGTCTTCATAACGCAGGGTGAGCTGGAATCGCCGCGCCGAGATCACCGGCGTCACCGACGTGGCGGCCTGCGTCAGGGTGGAAATCAGCGCGAACGCCTCCGGATCTTCTCCCCTGACGCTGGTGAACTGGGCCAGCACACTCCAGCGCGGGTCGATAGCCCAGGCCACGCCGAGCGTGCCGCTGATCTGGCGCGCGCCGCCGCCCTGCGAGCCGCGCAGGTTGGCGTCGACCGAGACCCTCGACCATGGGCGGGTGCTGCCGATCACGCCCCAGCTGAAGGCCCGCGTGTCGCGCTCCGGCAGGTGGACCCGCTCGAGCGCCGCCGAGAGCGACAGCGCGCTGTCGGCCGCCAGCAGGAAGCTGTGGTCGATGCCCAGCCGCATCGAGCGACGCGTGCCGGCACGCAGCACGTCGGCCAGCCACTGCGTCTGGCCGAGATCGGACGCATGTTCCCATCCGAGCTGGGCCGATACGCCGTTGGCGCCGGCCTGACGCACCGACAGCGCCGCCAGCGCGGTGTTGCGCGTGTCCATGCGGTAGCGGCCGGACACGTTGCCGAACACGCTGGGGCCGCTCGTGCCGCTCACGCTGTCGGTCCATTCCGTCGAGGTGGTGAGCTGCCAGCGCCGGGTGGACACGTCGCCGCGCCAATAGATGCCGCGGATGTCCGAAATCGCGCCGTAAGTGCCCCAGCGCAGGTTCGGCTCCAGCTGGAACACTCCAGCCGCCTGCCTCAGCCACTGGCTGCGCCACTGCGCGTCCACCCAGACGCCCTTGCCGCTCTCGTGACCCAAGCCCGCGGCGGCCGGGTCGCGCGTTGCGCTGCTCGTCATCGCGTTCACCTGCAGCTGCAGCCCACCCTCGCGCTGCCAGACAGGCAGGCCGCCCGCGGCAACCTGATCGGCCCAGGGCGCCACGCCTTCCCAGCGCCATGCGGACCACAGCCCGCGAACGCCCTGGTCGGCAGCCGGGTTGCTGCTGTCGGCGATCCCGCTGGCATCGAACAACTGGAACGCGAGGGAGGAACTCGACGCCGGCCCCGGCAAGGCTTGCTGGCCGCCGGCAAAGGCGAGCCGGCCCCGGCCAGGGTTGAAGCCGTTGACGCCCAGGCCGGAATAGAGGCCGGGGCGGCCCAGGGAGGCGTTGAGCGTCGTCTGTTCGCCGAGCAGGTATTCCGCCGTGACTCCCTCGAGCGGCGACGAAGGCAGTGCAATGCGGCCGAAACCGCGGGCCATCGGGACTTGCAGGCTGACCAGGGCGCCCACGCTGTGGTTGGCCATCCAGCCGCCGTCCAGCGGAAAGGCGCGCTGGTCGAAGCGCCACAGGGGCGCTGCGTCGTCGCCTCCCTGCCGCGACGCTGCGTCCTGCTGTTCGGTGCGGCTGACGGCTGCGCTCAGCGAAAGCGCGCCATAGCCGGGTGTGTCGAGGAAGCCGGAAAAGGAGATGCCTTTCGAGGTGCTGCGTTGCAAACCGCTGTCCCTGGCCAGGTCGTATTCCACCCGCCAGCCGCGGGGCCAGCCGCTGCTGCGGGGGAGTTCGAGCGTCATCGCCAGCGATGGCTGGTTTCCTTCCTCCAGGACTTTGTCGACGTAGGGCTCGGCCGCGGCCGGCAGGGCGAGCGCCAGGAGAGAAGCGCCCAGCCCTTTCCGGACGCTGGGGCTCATTTGCTGAAGCGGCGGTCCAGCTCCGTGCTGCGCCCTTTGCCCCATTCGAGTTTGCCCTTGACCGTGATCGGGAACGCGGCCTGGACCACGGTGTTCGGGTCGCCCTGCCGGGTCAGCTTCAGGGCGATGCTGCGTGTTTCGCCCGGCAGGATCGGCGTGTTCGCCGCGCTGACGTCGAGCGGCTGGCCCTGGGCGTCGGTGCCGGTCAGGAAGCCGTCGAGGCGGCCGTGGGCGGTTCCGGAATTGCGGACATCGATCACCGCGACGGGCGAGCCGTTGCGCACTTCCACCCGCCCGTCCTGCACGCTCAGTTCGGGCGCCACGTCGCCGACGCGGACGTAAACGATCACGCCGACCCGGGCGCCCAAGGGCACGGATTGCGTTGCGCCGGCAAAGCTGGACTCCTTGCCCTCCAGCATGATCGCGAACCTGCATTCGACCGGCGCCTGGCCCGCCGGCGGCGCGACTTCGAATCGAAAGCGATAGGGCTGGCGCGGGGGAACCGTCAGTTCCCGGCGCTCGATCGCCACCCAGGGCCTGCAGCTTCCAGCGCGCAGCTCGTCCTCCAGAACCACCGTGTCGTCGCTGCGGAAGGTCCAGTCGGCGGTGCGGATCAGCAGTGTGCCCGGTGTTGTCGACGCGTTGGTGATCTCGATGGTCTGGCGCACCCGCTCGCCGGGTTTTGCCGTCAGCTCGAAGCGGGGCGGGGAGATGGCGAAGGAGAAGTCCGCATGGACGCAGGTCGCGGCGCAGGCAAGCGCGGCGATCGAAACGGCCTGGCCGACGGACAACGGGAGATTCATGCTCAAGGCGAAACCTCGATCTCGAAATAGAAATTCAACGTCTGCATCTGCGTCAGCCGCTCACCGTCGGTCTCCAGCGTCAGCAACAGCGATTCGACCAGCGTCGCGGGCGACGCCGGTCCCTGGTAAACCAAGGCGCGCTCGCCGCTGTAGAGGGTGCCCGGCAGCAGCCTGCCCTGGGTGGTCCAGCGGGCACGGACCCGCTCGCCGGTGACCGGTGCGAGCACCATGTAAATGCGCGACGACTGGTTGATCCAGGGCGCCAGGTTCAGCCTGACATCGACGCGCAGTGTCGCTTCGACGGTGTTCTCGCGCACGCGTCCCGGCGCCACGTTGCGCCACTTCATGTTGACCACGGGTTCGCTGACCACGGTTCCGGTCTCGTCGATGCGGGACGACGTCGCCTGCGCCGCCGTGGCCAAGCCCCACAGGACAGCGCAAACGAGCGCCGCGCGAAACCGGGTGGTCTGCTTGCCGGGCGCCATCGTCACGGCGCCGTCAGTGTGTAGGTTGCCCGGCCGTTGAAGGTGCCGGCGGCGTAACCCCTGGCATTGCTGAAGCTGAATGTCAGGCAGCTCTCGAACCAGCGGTTTGCCGGGATGCTGAGCAGCGGCTGGGCGGGCACTCCGGCAAACTGGCCGGCGGGAATGGTGGCAGTGGTGTCGCCATTGCCGCCGCTCGCCCACGTGATGGCGGAAAAGGGGATCTGGTCCGCCGCCGCATTCAGCAGGTTGGCCGGGGTCGTGACGGTCAGCGACGCGGTGCCGGTCGAGCCCGGGATCCGATAGAAGCCACCGACATAGACCTGGCCAGGGGGTGAGCAGAAGGCATAGCCGTCGTAAGGGCTGTTTGCAACGGTGCTGTTGCTGGTCATCGGCAGGCTTCCGGTGCCCAGGGCCGCGGCCGGAACTGTCACGCTGACGCTGTTGATCGTGGCGTTGTCGCTGGGCGTGCCCCCGTTGGTGAAGCTACCGCGGCTCATGGTGCCGGCCCCGACCTGGAGATAGATCGTACGGTTTCCCGGAGTGATGGCGACCAGGTAGGCATTCGCCGCCGGCAGCCACGAGACCCAGGCGGCCAACAGCCAGGCCAGCTGTCTCAGCTTCGGGAAAGGGGCTGTGTTCAACGCGACGTCCTGCCAGTGACGATGAGCTTACCCGACAATGGGGACAGCCAGAAGCTGTCTTCTCTGTCCCTGGCTCAGGGCATCGTCGCGGTGTAAACGAGGCGGCCGTTCGTGCCGCCCGTCGCGCCGTAGCTTCCGGCAGCGTAGGCCACGGTGTTGTCGTACTTGAAGGTCCAGATGCCTTCCTCGCGAACGACCTTGTTGGTGGCCGTGATCGTCGTTGCGGCGCCGACGCCGGCTGCTGTCGGGATGGCCGGGTGCGCGATCACGGCCGCCGTATAGCCGGAGGTAGCAACAGTCGGGGCGGTCGGCGTCACGAGGATCTCCGACCAGGGGATGGTGTCGGTGCCGCTGGTCAGCGCGCCCGGGCTGGTTGCCGTCAGGCCGATGTTGCCGTTGTTGCCGAACACACGCACGCGGACTGCGCCGGCCGTCAGGTCACCGCCGGTGCCGGCGATGTCGGTGCCGTCACCCAGGCTGGCGGCCGGAACGGTGAAGGTCAGGCTGTCGATCGTGCCGAGGTCGGTCAGGTTGGTGCCGGTGCCGACCTGCAGGAACAGGACGCGCGGGATGACGACGGTAAAGTCGAGGCGGGCCGTCGCCGTGGAGTTCGGGCCGGCGGCCGTGTTCACGTCGGATTCGGCCAGAGCGGTCAGGGGTGTCGCCAGAACTGCGACGACGGCTGCAACCAGGGAGAGCTTTTTCATGACAGTTCCTTCAACAAAGTGATTGGGGTTTCAACGCACTACGGAGTTGAATGTAACCACTTGTGCTGCTTGTTTCAAGTTGTTTCAAGCGCGGAACGTTAGGAATCAGGCACTTGCAAGCTAAAACTCAAACCAGCGTGCAAAACTTCACGAGTTGGTAACGAAAAGTTACAACAAATCGGCTCGCCGGCTTGGGCGGGCCCGCGGCGAGGTTGTTGCTGCCGGGGCTCGCCGAGGTAGCTATTCGGCCTCGAAGCCGCCGGACCGCCGGATCGGCTTTGCGTCATCCCCCGTGAGCAGCCGGACCAATGCCGTCGCCGCGGTGCGGTCTGCAGCACGGGCGCAGACCGCTGCGGCATAGACCGTGGCCAGCTCGAATTCCTTTGGCAGCGCAGCAACGAGCCGGACCCCGGGGGTGTAGAGGATCTCGGTGACCTGGGTGCAGCCGACGAGGTCCTCGGCCGCTGCCTGCGTCATTTCGCGCATCGCCGTCGCGCCATTGGGGAACGGCCGGAGCTTTGCGGCGAGTTCCTCGTCCAGGCCCAGGGATTTCAGCACCTTCATGAAGTGGATCCCGGCAGTCGCCTTGACCGGGTCCGGGAAATAGATGCCGCGAGCCTGCCGGAGCAAGGTGGACAAGGCCGCCGCCGTGTCCACCGCCGGCATCGCCCGACCGGATTTGACCGCGATCCCGGTGCGCACCACGCCCAAGGGAAGCGCGCTGCCGGCGACGACGTGGCCTTGCCGCTCCAGCTGCGCGATCAGCGCCTCGGTAAGGATCACCACGTCGCACGGTGCGCCCGACAGCAGTTTGTCCTTCATCAGGCCGACGGCGCCGAACGTCCCCTGGATGGACAAGCCACTCTCCTGCTGGAAGCGGTCCTGCAACCGGCCCACCAGGCCCTGCGCAGCCCCGGCGCTGATCAAGTCCAGCTGCTTCATCACTCCGCCTTGATGTGGGCGGTCCTGATCACCTTGGCCCATTTGGCGATGTCGTCCTGGACGTATCTGTCGAAGACCTCGGGCGTCATCACCAGCGGGGTCGCGCCCTGCCTGCCCCACTGCTGGCGCACTTCGGCGTTCCCGCCGATCTTGGAGACCGCTTCGTTGAGGCGGTCGACCACGGCCTTGGGTGTGCCCTTCGGCGCCATCAGCCCAAGCCAGATCGTGGCCTCGTAGTTGGGGACGCCCGATTCGTGCACCGTCGGAACATCCGGCAGCACGTCGGAGCGCTGCCGCCCGGTGGTGGCGATGGCTTTGACCTTGCCGGCCTTGATCTGTTCGACCATGGTCGTGACGGCATCGAACATCATGTCCACCTGGCCGCCGATGACGTCGGTGCGGGCGCCGGAGCTGCCCTTGTACGGGATGTGGACCAGGTAGACGTCGGCCATGCTCTTGAACAATTCGCCGGCCATGTGGTAGAAGCGGGCGTAGTTGTCCGCCGGACCGCCGGTCGCGAACGGCACGATGATCTTCACCGGCCGGCTCGGGTAGGCCTGGCCGAAGGCGGGAGCGGCGAGCAGCGAGCCGGCCAGTCCCAGCGCCAGCAGCAGGGAACGGCGGTGGCTCGCTTGCGGCGCCATGGCTATTCCACCTTGCCGATCTTCTTGACCACCTCGGACATGCGCCTGGCGTCGGCCTGCACGTACTTCTCGAACTCCGGCGTGTCCTGGTAGAGGATGGGGCTGCCCGCGTTCAGGATCACCTCCTTGACCTTAGCGTCCATCGCCGCCGCCCGCGCCGCCGCACGCAGGCGCTGCGCCACCGGCTCCGGGGTCGCAGCCGGGATGAACAGGCCCGACCACTGCGCGTATTCGGCGTTGTAGCCGGCGGCCTTGAGCGACGGCACGTCCGGCAAGGCGTCGAGCTTGCCGTTGCCCCAGTGCGCCAGGACCCGCAGCTTTCCGGCCTTGACGTGCTGCAGCACCGTGGCGGGACCGGAGGAGACCGCGTCGATCTGCCCGCCCAGCAAGGCGACGACCGCCGGGCCGGCGCCGGTGAAAGGAACATGCGTGAGCTTGATGCCGGCGTCCTGCGACAGGATCTCCATCGGGACGTGCATGGTTCCGTAGTTGCCCGAGGAGCCGTAGTTGATCGCGCCGGGACGCTTCTTCGCGTCCTCGACGAAGTCCTTCACCGTTTTCCAAGGCGCATCGGCTCGCACCGCGAGCACGGTGGGGTCGGCGGTGAAGCGGGCGATGGGCCGCAGCGAGTTCGGCGCGAACATCTGGGCGCGACCCAGCACCACGTCCGCCTCGGGAATGACCGTCAGCGAGGACAGCGACAGCAACACGGAATAGCCGTCGGCCGGCGCCTTGCTGACCAGCGCCATGCCGATGCCGCCACCGGCGCCGCCCCTGTTTTCGATGACGACCGGCTGGCCCAGGTCGCGCGACATGGCTTCGGCCACCGGGCGCGCCACGATGTCGGCGAGCCCGCCCGGCGGGAACGGAACGACCATGGTGATCGGCTTGGCGGGCCAGGCAGCCTGGGCGGCGGCAAGGCCGGCGGCGGCCAGAAGAAGGGCGGCGACGACTACGGAACGACGGTGCATCTGGAGGACTCCTTTTTCGCAGAGCATGCTGGATGCCGGCTGCGCAACCGGAGAGAGTTTTCCCCATGCGCGCAAGCCGCCGGCGCGCGTACGGGCCGCGCGCCGGTTCAGGCGGACAAGGGCGGTTCGGCCATCGCCTCGAGCTGCTCCTGGAGCATCTGGACCTGACCCTGCCAGTAATCGCTGCTGCCGAACCAGGGGAAGGTCGGCGGAAATGCCGGGTCATCCCAGCGCCGCGCCAGCCACGCGCTGTAGTGGATCAGCCGCAGCGTGCGCAGCGGTTCGATCAGCACCAGCTCGCGCCTGTCGAATTCGCGGAACTGCTCGTAGCCATCGAGCAGCGCTCCGAGCTGCTGGTTGCGGTCGCGCCGCTCGCCCGACAGCAGCATCCACAGGTCCTGGACCGCGGGACCGGTGCAGGTGTCGTCCAGGTCGACGAAGTGCGGCCCCTGATCCGGCGTCCAGAGGATGTTTCCGGGGTGGCAATCGCCGTGCAGGCGGATCCGGCGCGCCGGGTTCGCTTCCAGCATCGAAGAGATCATCTCGATCGCGGCGTTGCAATGCTTGAGCCAGGGACCTTGCACGTCGAGCGGGATCGCGTCGTTGGCCAGCAGCCAGTCACGCGGCTCGATCGCGAACGTCTGCACGTCCAGCTGCGGCCGCGCGGCGAAAGACTGGCCCGCACCGACGGTGTGGATGCGCGCCAGGAAGCGGCCGATCCACTCCAGAACCTCGAAGTCGTCGAGTTCCGGCCGCCGGCCGCCGCGGCGCGGGCTGACGCTGAAGCGGAATCCCGCGTGCTGGTTCAGGCTGCGGCCGTCCAGGAGCAGCGGGCCGACGGCCGGGATTTCCGCTGCCATCAACTGCGCGGCGAAGCCATGTTCCTCCAGGATCTGCTGCTCGTTCCAGCGTCCGGGCCGGTAGAACTTGGCGACGACGCTGTCATTGCCCTCGAAAGCGTCCTCCAGCTGGATCTGGTAGACCCGGTTTTCGTACGAACTCAGTCCGAGCAGGCGCCCGTCGCCGTGCAGGCCGACCGAGGACAGGGCGTCGAGCACCACGTCGGGCGTGAGGTGCTCATAGGGATGGGAAGACATGCGCCATTGTCTCCCGCCCATTCGCTTCAGGCCGTGGACAGCGACAGGATGTGACCGCGCCGCGGATCGCCCTTTCCCGCCAGCACCTGCGCATAGACGGCCCGCAAGGCCGCTGGCCCGCGATGGTGTTGCGCGACCAGCCATGGCGTTTCGTCACCCGCAACCCGCGCGAGGAAAGCCTGCCAGCCGTTCACCAGGCGGCTGCGGAGCTGTGCGGCGCCCCAGTCGGCGATACGCTTTGCCGCCTGGGCCGGCGCGAAGAACAGCACCGGACGCGGACCCTCCAGGCCCTTGCCGCCGCCCAGCTGCTCGACGTGCGTGCCGCCGACCGAGCAGCTGTATCTCAGGTTGGCGAACCGGCTGTGGATGCGGCGGCGCAGGTCGGCGTTGCCGGCGAAGTCGATGTAGACGGTCGCCGCGTCGGCAGGCAACTGGTCGAGTTCTTCATAGGCCAGCACGTGGCTGTAGCAGCCCAGGCTCTCGCAGAACGCCTTGTTGGCCGCGGAGGTGAGGCCGACCACTTGCAGTCCCGGCCGCTGGGCCAGGTGGAACGCCGACCCGTACGCGGTCTTGCTCGAAGCGCTCGAAAGCAGCATGGTGGCGGCGCCGAAGAACGCGTTGTCGGCGAGGAAGTCGTCGATCAGCCAGGAGGTCATGAACAGCGGCCGCAACAGCGCCTGCAGGTCTTCGGTGTCCGCGCGATAGAACGGGTCGGCGCCACAGCGCTGGTACTGGTTGTACACGGCGTGCAGCTCACTGCGATGCGGCGCCGCATCGGAAAAGCCGGTGAAGGCGAGCCGGTCCGGCTGCAGGACCGCATGGTCGGCCATCGGCCAGTAACCCCAGACCCGCTCTCCCACCGCAACGCCCGGGTGCAGCGACTGCAGCACCGTCGCGAAGCCCCAGACCGGCACGACGCCCCAGCCCGCTTCGGCTGCCGGGAAGAATTGCCAGTAGTCCATCGCATCGCCGAAGGCCGCGTAAGTGATGTTGTTCGACGTCAGGGCGAAGCTCTCGACGCGAAGGCGCGCCTGGCCCTGGGCGAGCGGCGCGTCCGCAGCTCGATGCAGCCGGGTTTCGGCAAGCTGGTCCTTGCGAACGAGGAGGGTGGTCGTGCTCATGGCGCCATCGTCAACGAAACGGCCCGCCTGTTCAACACAGGCGGGCCGCGTCGGGGACAGGCGCCGGGATCAGACCACGTTGATCGTCACGTCGATGTTGCCGCGCGTCGCGTTGGAATAGGGGCAGACCTGGTGGGCCGCGTCGACCAGCTTGCGGGCCGCTTCTGGTTCCATGCCGGGAAGGCTCACGTCCAGCCGCGCGGCGATGCCGTAAGCCTCGCCGACCTTGCCCAGATCGACGCTCGAGTCGATCGCCAGGCCCTCCGGCAGGGTGATCTTCTGCATGCCGGCGACGGCCTTGATCGCGCCGATGAAGCACGCGGCGTAACCGGCTGCGAACAGCTGCTCGGGATTGGTGCCGGTGCCGGCGGCGCCTGGGGACGACAGCTTGATGTCGAGCCGGCCGTCATCCGTGCGCGAGGCGCCGTCGCGGCCGCCGGTGGTATGGGCCTTGGCGGTGTACATGACTTTGTCGAGCTTTGCGGTCATTTGGAGCTTTCAGGTTGGGTGGGTGAAATCAGGCCGTGAGGCGCTGGCGCAGGGCTTGCACCTGCCGGGTGAGTGAAACGACGTCCGCCGTCGGGCACTGCGTGGCCTGCAGGATGGCGGACGGGACCTTGGCGGCGCGGGTCTTGAGCTTGCGGCCGGCGGCAGTCAGGGTGACGTGGACGCGCCGCTCGTCGTCCAGGGCCCGGATGCGGGCAACCAGGCCCGCCGCTTCCAGCCGCTTGAGCAGCGGCGTGAGCGTTCCGGAGTCCAGGAACAGGCGCTCGCCGAGTTCGGACACCATCAGGCCGTCGCGCTCCCAGAGCACCAGCATCGCGAGGTATTGCGGATACGTCAGGCCGAGCGCCTCCAGCACCGGCTTGTACAGCTTGGTCATGGCCAGCGACGCGGAATAGAGCGCGAAGCACAGCTGGTTGTCCAGCTGCAGCGCGGGGTCGGTGGAGGTCTTCGGCGACGGCATGCCTGAATCATAGCAGCCGATTAGATCGTGCGCAATCTTTCCGGCCGGAGCCTTGCGCGGGATCGATCGTCCGGTAAGCCTAGGCCGCGCCCGGACGCACGACGGTGCGCACCGTCATCAGCTCGTCCAGAACCGCGTCCAGCGTCAGCATCTCGCGGTAGACGCCCAGGGCGAGCTGGGGCGGCCCGAAGGCCTTTTGGCGGGACAGGGCGTCGCCCAGCATCCAGCGCAGGATGAACATTCGCGCCTCACGTTGCGGCCATTTGCGCACCAGGTCGCCGCTCAGTTGCTTGTCGCTGGCGATCTCCTCCCCGGCGGTCGAGGGCGCGTCCCACTGCGGCGCGTTCTGCCCGAAGCGGCCGCGGTAGGCGTCGCGAACCAGTTCCCATTCCTGCCGCCGGTCCAGCTGCCGGTACAGCTCGCGCAGTTCCAGGAACACCCAGGGGCTGGTGTAGCGAAAGTCGACCAGGTGTTGCTCGAGCAGCTCCGCCGCGCCCCTGAATTCGCGCCGGGCGCACAGCCTTTGCAGCCGCTCGCGCAGCTCGTGCAGGTCCACCAGCGTCGCCTCGCGGCGCGAAGGCGTGTCGCCGATCACGGACACATAGACCGGGCTGGACGCCTCGACGATGTCGCGGCCGTCGGGAAATGTCTCGCCGGCGCCCCTGCGGTCGGTCGCCTGCCGCACCTTGTTCTTGCCGGTCGAGCGCGCCGAGTCGCCGTCCATTTCGATTCCGAGCCGGCGGCGCCGCTCGCACACCCAGCCCACCGCTGCGGCGAGTGCGGCGCTTGCCAGCAGCCAGGTCAACTCGGGCGGCGGCGCCGCGACCATGCGGCGCGGGAGCGCGACGGCCGCCGGCCACGCGGTCTTCGGCTCGGCCAAGCTGGCCAGGAAAACCGTTGCGGCGTTGCCTGCGGCCGCGGTCTTGGGCGGCGCGGGCGGGCGTTCCGGCGGGACCTGCCGCAATTCGGGGGTGCCCCGCAGGACGATCGAGGAAGCCTCGGACTCCGGGTCGGTCGAAAGGGAAGCTGGTTTCTCCGAAGTCAAGGGTCCGCCGTCTTAAGTCCTTGGTATTCAGATGTTACAAGGAGCTCGGCCGTTTGCCTACGCGGATGTCGCTTCAACGCAAAAGGCGGGCGCATCGCCTCCCGCTGGCGGGCTTTGCCTTTGGCGCTCAGGCCCGGAACCGCCGCCGCGTCAGGGCCAGCGCCAGCCAGAAAGCGCCCACGGCGTAGACCGCAAGCACCACGGCGTGGCGAAACGGATGTTCGGGCCACCGGTCCATGAACAGCGGCCGGACCAGCTCCACCGCGTTGGTCAGCGGCAGCCAGTCGGAAACCCAGCGCAGCAGCGGCGGCAGCTGGTCGCGCGGGAAGAACACGCCGGACAGGAACATCATCGGCGTGAGGAACAGCGTGAAGTAGTAGGTGAAGAAGTCGTAGCTTTTCGCGAGCGCGTTGAAGATCAGCGCGATGCACGAGAAGGTGATGCCGGCGCCGAGCAGCACCGGCCATGCCACCAGCAGCTTGGGGCTGTGGCTGATGCCCAGCGCCAGCATCACGCCCAGGATCGCCGTGACGGTGAAGATCGCCTTGTACGCGGCCCAGAGCATCTCCGCGAACACCACGCTGTCCAGGCTGACCGGCGCGTTCATGATGCCGTCCCAGGTTTTCTGCACGTGCATGCGCGAGAAGGCCGAGTACAGCGCTTCGAACGACGCGGCGTTCATCGCGCTCATGCAGATCGAGCCGCTGGCCAGGAACAGGATGTAGGGAACCTGCGTCGTGCCGCCGGCGCCTTGCACCGTGACCTGGCCGACCAGCGCCCCCATGCCGTAGCCGAAGGCGACCAGCCACATCAGCGGCTCGGCGATGTTGCCCACCAGGCTCGGGATCGCGAGCTTGCGCCAGACCAGCAGGTTGCGCAGGAACACCGGCCACCAGCGCAGCGACAGGTCTGGCGCGCGCCAGATGCCCTGGTTCACTGCGCCGCTCATCCTTCCTCCCGGATCTGGCGGCCCGTGAGCTTGAGGAACAGGTCCTCCAGGTTGGCGGGCCGGTGCAGCGTCCGCAGCCCGGGATGGGCGGCGAGGGCGTCGAGCAGCGGCTTCGCCTCGTGCGTGTAGAAGAACACGGTCTCGCCGCTCACTTCGACGCGTGCCGCCAATGCCTTGACCGGCGACGCCGCGAGCGCCAGCGCGCCGTTGCCGTAGGCTTCGACGACGTCCGGTTCCAGGTGCTGCGCGATCAGGTCGCGCGGCCTGCCCTCGGCGATCTTGCGGCCGTGGTCCAGCACCAGCAGGCGGGAGCACAGGCGCTCGGCTTCGTCCATGAAGTGGGTCGTCAGCAGGATGGCCTTGCCTTGCTGCAGCAGCACCTGCAGCCGCTCCCACATCAGGTGGCGGGCCTGCGGGTCGAGCCCGGTGGTGGGTTCGTCCAGCAGCAGCAGCTTGGGGTCGTTCACCAGCGCGCGGGCCAGGCTCAGGCGCCGGCGCATGCCGCCGGAGAGTTGGGCCGGCGTCGCGTCCGCCTTGTGCGAGAGCGCCGCGAACTCCAGCAGGCGGGGGATGCGCTCGCGGATCTGCGCCGTCTTCATCCCGAAATAGCGCCCGTACACCAGCAGGTTCTCGGCGCAGCTGAAGTCCGGGTCGAGCGTGTCGAACTGGGTGACGACGCCCAGCTGCGCCTTGATCGCCAACGCGTCTTGCGGCATGGCGAGCCCGAGCGCCGCGATCTCGCCGGCGTCCGGCGCAGTGAGCCCGAGACACATCCGGATCGTCGTGGTCTTGCCGGCGCCGTTGGGCCCGATCACCCCGAGGCATTCGCCCGGCGCGATCCCGAACGACAGGTCCTGGACGACCTTCGCGCCGCCATAGTGCTTGCTCAGGTGCCTGGCCTCGAACAGGAGCTCGGTCATCGCCCGATTGTGTCGCACGCCCGGGCGCCGCCGGGTCGCCTAGAATTTTCCTTCCAACAACTTCTGGTGAATGCCTGTGCCCGATCGCCTCGCGGTGACGCCCCAATACCTGTTGCCCAAGCGCCTGCTCACGGCTTTTGCCGGCGTCGTCGCCAACTGGCACGGCGGGCCGGTGACCCACGCCATCATTCGCAGGTTCGTCGCCAAGTACAAGGTCGACATGAGCGAGGCGGCCAACCCCGACATCCGCAGGTACGCCACCTTCAACGACTTCTTCACGCGGGCGCTGCGGGACGGCGCACGCCCGATCGCCGACGCGCCGCTGGTCTGTCCGGTCGATGCGGCGATCAGCCAGTTCGGGCCGATCGAGCACGACCAGATCTTCCAGGCCAAGGGCCACAGCTATTCGACGCGGGCGCTGGTCGGCGGCGACCAGGCGCTGGCGCACCGCTTCGACCACGGCCACTTCGCAACGCTATACCTCGCGCCCAGGGACTACCACCGCATCCACATGCCCTGCGAGGGCCGGCTGACGCGGATGATCTATGTGCCCGGCGACCTGTTCTCGGTCAACCCGCTGACGGCGCGCCACGTGCCGAGCCTGTTCGCCCGCAACGAGCGGGTGGTCTGCGTGTTCGAGACCGCGTTCGGTCCCTTCGTCAACGTGCTGGTCGGCGCGACGATCGTCGGCAGCGTCGCCACGGTCTGGCACGGCGTGGTCAACCCGCCGCGCACGCGCGAGATCCGGGAGTGGCGCTACGACGACCAGAACATCGTGCTGGCCAAGGGCGCCGAGATGGGCCGCTTCCTGCTCGGGTCGACCGTGGTGATGCTGTTCCCGCGCAAGGTCGTCACCTTCACGCCCGACTGGGCGCCGACCCGGCCGGTGCGGCTCGGCGAGGCGATGGGCACGATCGCCTGATCGCCGCCTACTGGAAAGCCACTTCGTCGAAGCTGCGCAGCTTGCGGCTGTGCAGGCGCTGGCTGCCTTCGCGGCGCAGGATCTCGATGGCCCGCATGCCGATGCGCAGGTGCTGGTCGACCCGCTCGCGATAGAACTGGTTGGCCATGCCCGGCAGCTTGATCTCGCCGTGCAGCGGCTTGTCGCTCACGCACAGCAGCGTGCCGTACGGCACGCGGAAGCGAAAGCCGTTGGCCGCGATGGTCGCGCTTTCCATGTCCAGCGCCACGGCGCGGCTCTGGCTGAAGCGGCGCTGCGGCTGGTTGCCGGGAAGCAGCTCCCAGTTGCGGTTGTCGGTGGAAGCGACGGTGCCGGTGCGCATGATGCGCTTGAGGTCCGCGCCCTTGAAGCCGGTCACGTCGGCCACCGCCTGCTCCAGCGCGACCTGGATCTCGGCCAGCGCCGGGATCGGCACCCACAGCGGCAACTCCTCGTCGAGCACGTGGTCCTCGCGCACGTAGGCGTGGGCCAGCACGTAGTCGCCCAGCTGCTGGCTGTTGCGCAGGCCCGCGCAGTGGCCGAGCATCATCCAGGCGTGCGGCCGCAGCACGGCGATGTGGTCGGTAATCGTCTTCGCGTTGGCCGGGCCGACGCCGATGTTCACCATCGTGATGCCGCCATGGCCCGGGCGCATCAGGTGGTAGGCCGGCATCTGCGGCAGGCGGGGCGGCGCCGTTCCGGCAGCGGCTTCGGGCAAGGCGCCGTCGGCGCCCAGCGGCTGTCCTTCCAGGCCGACGCGGCGCGTCACCACGTTGCCGGGCTCGACGAACGCGATGTAGTCGCTGTTCGGGTTGGCCATTTCCTCATGGCCAAGCCTGACGAATTCGTCGATGTAGAACTGGTAGTTGGTGAACAGCACGAAATTCTGGAACCACTCGGGCGCGGTGCCGGTGTAGTGGCGCAGGCGGTGCAACGAGTAGTCGACTCGCGCCGCCGTGAACAGCGCCAGCGGCTGCGGCTCGCCGGGGCGGTGCTCCCAGGTGCCGTTGGCGATGCCGTCGTCCATCGCCCCGAGGTCGGGCAGATCGAACACGTCCCGCATCAGAGCCCGCCGGGCGGGGCTCAGGGTTCCCTCGATGTAGTCGTTCTCGGCGAACGAGAAATGCACGGGGATGGGTTGCGTGCTCGTGCCCACCTCGAAGTCGACGCCGTGGTTCTGGCGCAGGAGCCGGAATTGCTCGAGGTAGTAGTTGCTGTAAAGGTCCGGCCGCGTCAGCGTGGTTTCGAAGCGGCCCGCGCCGGCGACGAAGCCGTAGCTCAGGCCCGAATTTTCGAGCTCGTTCTGCCGCACCACGGTGTCGGTGTGGATGCGCACGAACGGATAGCAGGCGCGCACGTGGCCGGGCAGGCTGTCGCCGCTCACGAACCGCTGCATCGCGTCGCGCAGATGGCCGATCTGCTGCGTGTAGATCTCTCGCACCTTGGCGAGCGCGCTTGCGGGATCGGTATGCCGGCTCGGCGCGATGAAAGGGGGCATGTAGGGCATGAATCCTATTGTGCAACGCGCATCCGGGGTCGCTGCCGGGCTGTTGCGCGTGAGACAAAGTCCTACACGGTGTAACGAACTCACCTGACTATGCCTGAGGCTGCTGGTTTTCTAAAGTTGGCGCATCGAAACCGACTTCATGCCTACAGGAGAATGCGAATGAGAACAGAAACGATGGCAGCCAATCCGTTCGAGTTGATGATGGATCCGGAACGGGTCCGCCAGACAATCGCGAAATCGGAGTCGCTGAGCAAATTGAGCCAGCGTCAGTGCCATCCGCTGGATCGCGCCGTGATCCGCAGCGCCAGCGCCGAACTCGCCGCCTACGATGCGAAGATCGATCGCACCACCATCTACCTGCCGCCGGAGGACCCGAAGCCGGCGCCCATCGTGCGCGCCTATTCCGAACCCCTGAACTGAGTTTTTCCTGCAAAGGCCCGGCTCCTCACCTGAGCCGGGCCTTTGCGTTTGCGGGTCGCAACCCGCTTGCGTGCGGATCAGGAGCGGCGATCCCGTGGCAGCGGTACAGGCTGCTGTTGCGGCCAGGGCGCGGTGAACGGCGCCTGCAGCTGGCGCCGCTGCTGCTCGAGCCGCTCTCTTTCGTCACGCCTTGCCTGCGCGTCGCGACGCTCCTGTGCTTCGCGACGCGCCTGCATATCCGCATTCGCCAGCGCCAGCGCCCGCCGGACCTGCGCATCGTGACGGGCTTGCGCATCGGCTTCGGCCTGGGCCTTTGCCTCGGCCTGCGTTCTCGCGTCGGCCTGCGCCCTGGCCTGCAGCTGCGCGGCCCGGCGCGCTTGTTCCTGCTTCATGGCGTCGCGCTGCAGCTTGGCCTGCTGCTGCGCACGCGCCTGCCGCTCCGCGCGGGCCTGCGCCTGCTCACGCTCGACCTGGGCGCGGCGCTGCGCCTCGCGCAGGGCCGCTTCGCGTTGCGCCGCCACCCGCTGCTTGTGCGCTTTCTCGCGCGCAAGCTGCGCTTGCACCGCGCGGCGGGCCTGTTCGCGCTGGGCCTGCTCACGCTGCGCCTGCGCCTGCGCCACTGCGCGGGCTGCTTCCTCCCGCCGTGCCCGTTCGTTCTGCTGCGCCCCAAGCGCGACTTGCACCTGCTCGCTCGTGATCGTGACCGGCTGCTGCTGCGCGGCCGCTGGCGGCGCGGCAGCGACTGCTGGGGCCGGCCTGGGCGCGACGATCCGCGCCAGTTGCAGCTCCGGCAGTGGGGGCGGGCCGGGCCGCCCGGAGTGAGGCGGTGGTGCGACAGCTTGCGAGCGCGCGACTTCGCCCGGCGCGAGACGCTGCAGCTTGCCGCGGATCGGCCAACCCGGCTGGAAGTCGTCGAGCGTGACCGCCGTGATCGCTTCCGTGCGCCGGTGGGCGGAGGCGCCGGTGGCCGGTTCGACAGCGGCCATGTTGCGGTTGACGGTGCTCACGTACACCGGGCTGGCCCCGAACGCCGGCTGCCAGGGCTCGCCCGGTCCGAGCGCGAACCATGCAACGCCAAGGCGGCCGGTGGCGAGCCGCACGTTGCCGCTTGCGCCCGCATTTCCGGCGAATGCGACGAGTGCCGGCGCGTAGACGGGACGGGCCGGCATCCGTCCGGGGACCCATGCCCAGCGTTCGGCGATGACCGCCCAGCGACCGTAGTGCGACGTCGCGAAACCCCAGGGCGCATCGTCGAGCCAGGTCCAGCCCCAGGGCGCCACCGAGTCCCAGCGGCCGAAGCGAAACGGCGCCCAGCCGGGATCGTCCTGGTGCGGCGTCCACACCGGACCCAGCGCGGCGTCGCGCGACCAGCGGCCATGGCTGTCGAGTTCCTGGTAGCCGGTGACCTCGCGCGGGACATAGCGCGCCGAGATCGACTGGTCCTCGCGCCGGTCACGATCGCTCGCCCAGCGGTCGAAACCGTCCTGCGGCGGCGCCTCCTGTGCATTGACCTGCACCAGCGCGCGGCCGCGGAACACGACCTGCTGGCCGCCGCCCAGCGCCAGCGTCTGGCCGTTCTCGCCGTAGGCCACGCCGGTGCCCGAATGCACCGTGACCCGCGTGGTGCCGCCGGCCGAGTCCACGTCGAGCCGGTATTCCCCGGCTTGCACGGCACGAAAGGACAGGTTGGGCGTGTCGAGCTGCAGGTTGTCGCCGTCCAACAGCTCGCGCAGCCGGACCTGCACCGCGCCATGCGGGACCGACAAGCGGGTCACACGGTCGTCCAGGGCCAGGATCGCCACGTGGGTCTGGCCGTCCAGGCGGATCGCGATCGCGCCGGCATGCACTTCAGCGCGCGAGCCGCGGTCCGCCCACAGGCGGTCGCCCTGCGTCAGCGGACGGTTCGGCGGCACGTCCATCCACTCGCTGTCGCCCAGCGGAGAGAACGCGACCGAGCCTTCCCTGTAGTTGAGCAAGCCGACACGCGCCGGCGGGTCGGCCTGCGCCAGCACCTGCGTGGCGACCGTGGCCAGCAGCATGGCGGCGCAGCCCCACCGCAGAATTCCCTGGATCCGATCAAGCCGGCTCATGACGTTCACTCCACCCTGATTAACGCGCTTCTCATCGGGAAGACTGCTAACGGTAAGTAAAGTGGCGGCGCGCCCCGCGGCGGCTTTGTAATCTCCTGTAAAGCGGTCGGACTCAGGCCCGGACCGGCTCGCGCATCGTCACGAATTCTTCGGCCGCCGTCGGGTGGATGCCGATCGTGCTGTCGAACACGGCCTTGGTGGCGCCGGCTTTCATCGCAACCGCGAAGCCCTGAACGACCTCGCCGGCATCCGGCCCGACCATGTGCAGGCCCACCACCCGGTCGGTCGCCGCCTCCACCACCAGCTTCATCAGGGTGCGCTCGCTGCTGCCGCCGAGCGTGTTCTTGAGCGGCGTGAATTCGCTGCGAAACACCGTCACCTGGCCGAAGCGCCGCCGGGCCTCGGCCTCGCCCAGTCCGACGGTGGCGATGTTCGGATGGGTGAAGACCGCCGTCGGGATGAACTCGTAATCCATCTTGCGCGCGCCCTGGCCGAAGAGCCGGTCGACCAGCGTCATGGCTTCCGCAAGCGCCACCGGCGTCAACTGCACGCGCGAAGTCACGTCGCCAATCGCGTGGATCGACGGCACCGAGCTGCGGTAGTGCTCGTCGACGACGATCGCGCCGCCCTTGTCCTGCTTCACCCCCACGGCTTCGAGCCCGAGGCCGTTGACGTTGGGGCTCCGCCCGGTGGCGTAGAGCACGGTGTCGGCGAGGACGGTGCGACCATCGGCCAGGTGGGCCCGCAGCCCGTGCGGCGTTTTTTCGATGGACTTCACGTCGCTCGACGTGTGCAGATCGACACCGTGCTTGCGCATTTCCGCTTCGATGAAGGCCCGCACGTCGTCGTCGAAGCCGCGCAACACCTGTGGGCCGCGGTGGAGCTGCGTCACCTTCGCGCCCAGGCCATTGAAGATCGACGCGAATTCGCAGGCGATGTAGCCGCCGCCCACCACCAGCAGCCGCCGCGGAAAGGGATCCAGGTCGAACATGCTGTCGGAAGTGACCACCAGTTCATGGCCCGGAAAGAAGGGCACCGTCGGAGTGCCCCCGGTCGCGATCAGGATGTTGGACGCGCAGTAGAGCCGGTCGCCGGTTTCGGTCCGCACCTTCACCGTGTCGGGTCCGACCGGCTCGGCCCAGCCGCGCACCAGGTGCACGCCGGCCGTGGACAGCAGCTTGTCGTAGACGCCGTTCAGGCGCGAGATCTCCCTGGCGCGATTGGCCTTCAGCCGGTCCCAGTCGAGCCGCGGCGTTCCCGCGTCCCAGCCGAAGCCGGCCGCATCCTCGAACTCCTGCGCGAAATGCGCCGCGTAGCTGTAAAGCTTTTTCGGGATGCAGCCGACGTTGACGCAGGTGCCGCCGAGCGCAGCGGCTTCGGCCAGCACCACGCGGGCTCCGCGTTGCGCGGCCATGCGGGCGGCGCGCACGCCGCCGCTTCCGCCGCCGATGACGAAGAAGTCGCAGGGGATGGGTTCCAAGGCAGGCTCCTGGCCACGCAGGCCGTGTATCGATTCGATGAACGGGGTCCGAGCGCGGATGGCGTTCGCCCCGCCGCTATCATGCCGTGATGTCCTCCACCGGAACCTGGTCCCAGGCCTTCGTCAGCATCGCCGTGGCGCCGGCGCGATGGCTGGCCGGCTGGTGGAAGATCGTCGAGTTCGGCGCCATCGTGCTGGTGCTGGCGATGTCGCCGTCGTCCTACCGCGGCGGCGCCGTCGGCAGCGTCCTTGCGCGCCACATCTACCTGGACACCGCCCCGATCCTCGGCTGGTTCACCGCGCTGAGCGCGCTTCTGACGCTGGTGATCACGCGCATCGTGGTCGTCACGGCCAACAGCTACGGGCTGTCGCAGTACGCGCTGGAGATGGTGATCCGGGTGCTGGTGCTGGAGCTGATCCCGCTGACGGCGTCGCTGTTCGTCGCGCTGCGCTGCACCATCCCCAACGGCGCCGCCCTGGCCGAGATGCGGCGGCTCGGCCGCTTCGACGCGCTGCGCCGGCAGGGCATCGATCCCGTGACGCGCGAAATGCTGCCGCGCGTGCTCGCCGGCGTCTTCTCCGCGATCACGCTGGCGGCGCTCAGCTGCGTGGTGGCGCTGGGCCTGGCTTACCTGGCGGTGTACGGCATGAGCGCCGCGGGCGTGCAGGCCTACACCCGCATGTTCGGCCACGTCTTCAATCCCGCTGTCTCGCTGATCTTCGTGCTCAAGACGCTGTTTTTCAGCCTGGCGGTCTCCACCATCCCGATGGCTTCGGCGCTGTACGACCTGGAAGGCGACGGTTCCCGGGAAAGCGCGGCGCTGCAGGGACTGGTGCGCATGTTCGCCGTGCTGCTGGCCATCGAGGCGCTCTCGCTGGTGGGCAACTACTATTGAGCCGATGAGCACTCCTCCAGACCAGCAGGGCACACCGGTCCTCAATTCCGAACCGGCCGCGCATGCCCCGGTGCGCCACCTGCAGCTGAAGGCACGACTGCTGCTGCTGTTCACGGGGCTGCTGGTCGCCGGGTCGGCGTTCTACCTGCTGTATGCGCGCGGCGTATTCGAGCCGACCCAGACGCTGGTGCTCGCTACCGACGATTCGGAGGGCGTGCTGGTCGGCATGGACCTGACCTTCTCGGGCTTCCCGATCGGGCGCGTGCGCAGGGTCGAACTGGCGCCCGAGGGCAATGTCCGCATCGTCATCGACGTGGCGAGCAAGGACGCGCACTGGCTGCGCACCTCCAGCGTGTTCACCCTGGTGCGCGGCGTGGTCGGGGCGACCAATCTGCGCGCCTTCTCCGGCATCCTCACCGACCCGCCGCTGCCGGACGGCGCCGTGCGGCAGGTGCTGCGCGGCGATGCCTCGGCCGAGATCCCGAGGGTGATCGCCGAAGCGCGGCAGGTGCTGGAGAACGTCAATGCGATGACGGGCGAGGACGCGACGCTGCGCACGGCACTGGCCGACGTGCAGGCGATCACCGCACAGCTCAAGGGACCGCGCGGCGCGTTGCAGGTCCTGTTCGGCAACGAGGCGGACGCGAAGAAGCTGGTCGTCGCCCTCGACCGGACCAACACCCTGCTGGCGCGCATGGACCAGCTCGCCGTTCGCATCGACGGCCTCGCCGGCAAGGCCGACAGCCAGGTGTTCGGCCAGGACGGCCTGGTGCGCGACGCGCGCAACACGATGCGCCAGCTCGATGGCCTGCTCGCCGACACCCGCGAGAGCCTCAAGAAGGTCGACGCGGTGCTGGTCGAGGTGCAGGGCGCCGGCGCCAACGTGCGCAAGGCCACCGCGGACCTCGGGCCGCTGCGTGCCGACGTGGAGAGCAACCTGCGCAAGATCGAGAGCCTGATCAACGAGATCAACCGCAAATGGCCGTTCGCGCGCGACACGGAGATCAAGCTGCCATGACCAGGATCGCCTCGCTGCTGCTGGTGCTCGTCCTCGCCGCCTGCGGCAGCAAGCCCAAGGCGCCGGAGTGGCAGATGAACGCCCACGGCGCGCTCGAGCGCTACATCGCCGCCTTCATGGCAGCGGACACCCGGGTGGAGGCGGCGGAATTCAGCCGCGCCCGCGACGAGCTGGCTCGCACCGGGGACGCCGGCCTGGTGGCGCGCGCGGAGCTGACCCGGTGCGCATTGCGCGTGGCGAGCCTCGCGTTCGAACCCTGCGTCGGCTTCGACGCGCTGCGGCCGGATGCGCCGCCGGCGGAACGGGCTTATGGCGACTATCTCGCTGGAACGGCCTTGCCGCCGGACGCAGCGTTGCTGCCCCCGGCACACCGGGCCGTGGCTGCGCCCAGCGCTGATGCCGGCGCCGTGCAGTCCATCGACGATCCGCTGGCGCGCCTGGTCGCCGCCGGCGTGCTGCTGCGGACCGGACGCGCGAGTCCCGCGGTGCTGCAGCTCGCGGTGGACACCGCGTCTGCCCAGGGTTGGCGGCGGCCGCTGCTGGCGTGGCTGGGCGCCCAGGCGCGCCGCGCCGAACTCGCGGGCGCGACCCAGGAGGCGCAACGGCTGCGTCGCCGGATGGCGCTGGTGCTCGGGGAAATCCAATAGCTGTGCCAGCCGGCAGGCAATAATCGGCGCCTGCCATAAGGAGATATCTGTGCGATTGATGATCTGCGCTGCCGCGCTGTCCCTCGTTGCCTGCGCCGTCCCGGCCCAGGGTCCGGCTGCCGCCACCACCACCACGACCAAGAGCGGGCTGGTCTACCAGTCGCTCAAGGAAGGCAGCGGCGCTTCGCCGGCCGCGACCGACGTGGTCAAAGTCCACTACCGCGGCACCTTGCAGGACGGCAAGGAATTCGACAGCTCGTACAAGCGTGGCGAGCCGACCGAGTTTCCGCTGAACCGGGTGATCCCGTGCTGGACCGAAGGCGTGCAGCTGATGAAGCCGGGCGGCAAGGCCAGGCTGACCTGCCCGCCTTCGATCGCCTACGGCTCGCGTGGCGCCGGCGGCGTGATCCCGCCCGACGCGACGCTGAACTTCGAGATCGAGCTGGTCTCGGTCAAGCGCTAAGCCGCGGCCGCGGCTTGGCGGGCGGTCCTGAACGTGATCGAGTAGCGAAGCGCCTTGGTCGGCGCGACGCTGTGCTGCCACGCCCAGCGCGCCGGCCCGCGCAGCAGGTAGATCGACCGCGGCTCGATTGCCAGCTTGAGCACGTCGCTGCGTTTGAGGCCTTCCGATGGCCATGGCCGCAAGCGCATGGTCGCTGCGCCGAGCAGGGAGACGCCGACGATGTCTTCGAAGTCCGGGACGTCGCGGTGCCATCCCAGCGGCGTCCCCTCGCCGTACTCGGCGACCAGCACCTGGGTGAAGTCCTGCGGCTGCACACCGAGCCACTGTGCGACGCGCGCTCGCAAAGGCCCCAACTCGGGCGGGATGGGCAGGGCCTGCTGCAGCCGGTTAACCTCGAAATCGTATTTGCCGCCGAAGCTCAGCACCCGCCGCCGCGCAGTGTAGGCCTTGTAGCGCATGGCTTCCAGCGGCCAGCCCTGGAGCAGGCGCACCAGCTCCTGCTCTTGCCGCGCATCGAGGAAGTCGCGCTCGTAGACCATGCCCCGCGGCAGCGCGGGCCCGGCCGGCGGCGGCTCGTCGAACAGGCTGCCTTGCGCCTGCGGTGCGTCGCGCCCGGCGCTCAACTTTCCGCCAGCAAGCGGCGCGCGGCCTGGTAGGTCGGCACTTCCACCCACAAGCCGTCCACCAGCGCGCGGTCGTCGCCCTGTTCGCGCGCGGCCTCGAACGCCGTCACGATCTTGTGCGCCTGGGCGATCTCCTGCGCCGACGGCGTGAACACCTCGCGCAAGCGGGCCGCGTGCTCGGGTCGCACCAGGCTCTTGGTCCGGTAGCCGAGGCTGCGCGAGGCGATCGCTTCCGCCACTGCCCCCTCGGCGTCGGCAAAGGTGTAGGGCGCGTCGACCGGTTCGATCGCCGCGGCCCGGCATTCCAGCAGGAAACGCCGCCTCGCGTAATCCAGTTCGCCGCCGCCGCGGCTGCGTTCGGCGCACAGGTCGGCGGCCAGGTCCTCCGCGCCAAGCAGAGCGCAGCGCACCCGCGCGCTGGCGCTTGCGATCTCGCGCACGCTCACGACGCCCAGCGCGGTTTCGCAGACCGGCAGGATCTCGGTCGTGCCGCGCTCGATCCCGAGCGCCGCCTCGTGCGTGGCGATCGCAACGTCCAGCCCGCGGATCTGGAAGGCGCCGGCCGACTTCGGGTACGCGATGATGTCCGGGCGCGCGGGCATCACGGCCTGAAGGTCGACGTAGCCATGGGTCTCCAGCGCGTTGATCCGCACACAGACCATCGCCCCCGCTTCGCGCCAGCGCTGAAACAGCTCCGGCGCGAGGTTCCGGGCCTGCTGCCGCTGCTGCGGCGGGGTGAAATCTTCCAAGTCCTGGATCAGGACGTCGGCGCCGGAGCGGGCCATCGCCTCGTGCATCGCCGCGTCCGCGCCCGGGCCGAACAGCCAGGTTCGCCTGAGCTCGGGGCTGCGCTCAGGACGGCGCTGGGTGAGGTGGTGGTCCGTCAAGATGCGGGGCGTGTTCATGGAAGCCGCAGGCTGTCTCGTCAGGCTATTCTGGAACGAACTCCGCCGGCGGGGGCCTTGGCGTTACAAATTCAACGGCCGCGCTGGATGGCGCAAATAGGCGCCGATCCCGGCCGTCCCCGGCCCGGGGTTCGCCCCCGGGCCGACCCGGAAATCGAGCGCCTCGAAGGCGACCGGCTTGCCGCAAACCGAGCAGGCGGGAACCACGGCGGTGACTTCGCCGCACTCCCGGTGCACGACCAGCACGGGCTGGCGTCCCGGGGCGGCCATCCACTTGTCGCCCCAGGCCATCAGCGACAGCAGCACGCACCTGGAGTTCGTGACGCTGCCGACGGCCGCGGCTACCGCAACGTCGTGATGCAGGTCATGCGCATGCGCTGGGGCGCATCACGCAGATCCACACGCTGGAAGACACGCAGCGCGCTGCGAGGCTGCTGCAGTGGCGGGCGGCGCAGGGCTTGAGCGAGGCGCTGGCGCCGCCGATCAGCGACGTCGAATGGCCGCCGGCCGGGCCGTTCCCCGGACGCGATCCGGCGCCGCAAGCGGCCTGAGCCGCACCACTTTCGACCCGCCAAGTAAAAAGCCCGGCACCTTGCGGTGCCGGGCTCGAGGGGCGGTGAACCGCCGCTGCCGTCAGGGCTTGCTGGCCGTCGGAAAAGGCCAGGCCGCTTGCGGGTTCAGAGTGGTCTGAGCCGCAGGCGCGGCAGCCGGGGCAGCAGCTGCCTTGGCTACAGGCTTGGCCGCTGCCTTGGCGGCGGGCTTTGCCGCAGGCTTGGGGGCAGCGGGCTTTTTCGCTGCTTTCTTCGCAGCGGGCTTTTTCGCCGCTTTTTTCGCTGCAGGCCGCTTCTTGGCTGCCGGCTTGCGGGCCGCGGCCTTCTTGGCCGTGGTCTTCTTCGCAGCTGCCTTCTTCGCCGGCGCCTTCTTGGCTGCCGTCTTCTTGGCGGCCGGGCGCTTCGCAGCGGCCTTCTTGGCTGGTGCCTTCTTCGCCGGTGCCTTCTTGGCGGCTACCTTCTTCGCAGGAGCCTTCTTTGCTGCCGACTTCTTCGCAGCGGGACGCTTCGCAGCGGCTTTCTTAGCCGTAGCTTTTTTCGCAGTTGCCATTTCTATTCTCCTTGATCAAGTTGATCAACATCAACTAAAGAAGCACTTCATGCTTGTTGGTTGCACGAAGCGATCCATGGAGTTGGGCTCGTGCCCAGCTCCATGAACACCGGTGCGCGAACCGTTCCCGCTCTTGTGGCGTGGTCGTCGGTTCGTGCGAATCTCGAGCTCATTCCCGTCTTGTTCCACTAGTCCCAGCTCAGCGCGCCGCCGGACTGGTATTCGATCACGCGGGTTTCGAAGAAATTGCGCTCTTTCTTCAGGTCAATCATTTCGCTCATCCAGGGGAAGGGATTTTCCTCGTTCGGGAAAAGCGCTTCCAGGCCGATCTGCGTGGCGCGCCGGTTGGCGATGTAGCGCAGATAGCCCTTGAACATGGATGCGTTCATGCCCAGCACGCCGCGGGGCATGGTGTCTTCCGCATATTTGTATTCGAGCTCGACGGCCTTCTGGAACAGCACCTTGATCTCGGCCTTGAATTCGGCCGTCCACAGGTGCGGGTTCTCCAGCTTGAGCTGGTTGATCAGGTCGATGCCGAAATTGCAGTGCATCGATTCGTCGCGAAGGATGTACTGGTACTGCTCGGCGGCGCCGGTCATCTTGTTCTGCCGGCCGAGAGCCAGGATCTGGGTGAAGCCGACGTAGAAGAACAGGCCTTCCATCAGGCAGGCGAAGACGATGATCGATTTCAGCAGCTTCTGGTCGTTTTCCAGGGTGCCGGTCTCGAATTTCGGGTCGGTCAGGGTCTCGATGAACGGGATCAGGAACTGGTCCTTGTCGTGGATCGATTCGATCTCGTTGTAGGCGTTGAAGATTTCCTGCTCGTCCAGGCCGAGCGACTCGACGATGTACTGGTAGGCGTGGGTGTGGATCGCCTCTTCGAATGCCTGGCGCAGCAGGTACTGGCGGCATTCCGGCGCCGTGATGTGGCGGTAGGTGCCCAGCACGATGTTGTTCGCGGCCAGCGAGTCGGCCGTCACGAAAAAGCCCAGGTTGCGCTTGACCAGGCGGCGCTCGTCTTCCGACAGGCCGTTCGGGCTCTTCCACAGCTCGATGTCGCGCTGCATGTTCACTTCCTGCGGCATCCAGTGGTTCGCGCAGCCGGCCAGGTAGTTGTCCCAGGCCCACT
>JAQGNJ010000085.1 GCA_028291885.1 Ramlibacter sp.
GGATGGACATGGGTCTCGAGCACCGTGCCGGGATCCCAGCGCCGCTCCAGCACCTCGTCGTAGCCCCGGGCCTTGAGGCGGCTTTCGAATTCCGTGAAGCTTTCCGGCATGGTCGTCTCCTGGCGTCTGCTACAGGACCAGGATGGCCCTGAAGTCGTTGACGTTGGTGTGGGTCGGGCCGGTGACCACCAGGTCGCCCAGCGCGCTGAAATAGCCATAGGAATCGTTGCGGTCGAGGAACGCCGCGGCCTTCATGCCCTGGGCCAGGGCCCGCTGCAGCGTGTCGGGCGCGACGAAGGCGCCGGCGTTGTCCTCGACGCCGTCGATGCCGTCGGTGTCCGCCGCAAGCGCCCACACGTTAGTCGGCGCCTGCAGTGCCTGCGCCAGCGCCAGGCAGAACTCGCCGGCGCGGCCGCCACGCCCCCTGGGCGTCCCCTCGGGCCGCTTCTTCACCGTCACCGTCGTCTCGCCCCCCGACAGGATGACGCAAGGCCGCGCGAAAGGCTGGCCGCGGCCGGCGGCGGCGCGCGCCAGGGCGGCATGGACCTTCGCGACCTCGCGCGACTCGCCCTCGATCTCGTCGCTGAGGATGTGCGCTTCCAGGCCCGCAGCCCGGGCCACGGCCGCAGCGGCCTCGAGCGACTGCTGCGGCGTCGCGATCAGGTGGACCTCGTGGCCGTCGAACAGCGCGTCGCCGGGCTTGGGCGTTTCCAGCGCGCCCTGCTCGAGCAGGCTCATGATCGCGCCGGGCACCTCGATGCCATAGCGCATCAGGATGGCGATCGCTTCGGCGCAGCTCGTCGCATCCGCAACCGTGGGGCCGCTGGCGATGACCGACGGATCGTCGCCCGGCACGTCGCTGATCGCCAGCGTCACGACCCGCGCCGGCGCGCAGGCCGCCGCCAGCCGGCCGCCCTTGATGCGCGAGAGGTGCTTGCGCACGCAGTTCATCTCGGAAATGTTGGCGCCGCTCTCCAGCAAGGCGCGGTTGATTCCCTGCTTTTCCTCCAGCGCCAGGCCCTCGGCCGGCAGCGTGAGCAGGGCCGATCCGCCGCCGGAGATCAGGCACAGAACAAGGTCGTCGGCCGTCAGGCCCCGCGCCATCTGCAGGATGCGCTGGGCAGCCTGCAGTCCTGCCGCGTCGGGCACCGGATGCGCCGCCTCGACGATCTCGATGCGTTGCACAAGGCCTGCGGGGCGCGGCGGGATGTGCCCGTAACGCGTCACGACCAGTCCCTGCAGCGGCGCATCGGCCCGCCACAGCGCCTCCACCGCCTGGGCCATCGAGCCGCCCGCCTTGCCCGCGCCGAGCACCACCGTGCGGCCCCTGGGCGGCTCGGGCAGCCAGGCGGCCGTGTTGTGCAACGGCAGGGCCCGCTGCACCGCCGCGCGGTAGAGATGCTCGAGGAACTGGCGGGGCTGGGCTGCTGGATCGGGCGCTGTCATCGCTTCATTGTGCGCGAGGGGGCCGCGTCCGGCCGTCCGCTTTCAAGCGCTGGCCGGAGCGCTCGCGTCGAGTTCGCGGTGCATCGCCATCGTCTCCAGGCAGGCGCGCGCGACCTCGGTTCCCTTCTTGACGAAGTGCTCGGCGAAAAAGCGAAGGTGGTCCTCGTGCTCGTGGAAGTCGCGCGGCGTGAGCACCGCCGACAGCACCGGCACCTCGGTGTCGATCTGCACCCGCATCAGCGCATCGATCACGGCGGAGCTGACGAACTCGTGCCGGTAGATGCCGCCGTTGACCACCAGCCCGCAGGCGACGATGGCGTCGTAGCGCCGGCTGCGCGCCAGCTTCTTGGCGCACAGCGGGATCTCGAAGGCGCCGGGCACGTCGAACAGGTCGACCCGGCCGCGCGGCAGGCCGCTGCGCTCGAACTCGGCCAGCATGGCGTCGCGCGCCCGGTAGACGATGTCCTGGTGCCAGCCGGAACAGATGACGGCGACCCGCATGCGATGCGGATTGCCGGCGGGGAACGAGGAAGAAGAAGCAGAGGAAGAAGTCTGATTCATGGTGTCTCTCCATAGACGGGTTTCCAGAATCAGGGCGCGCGCGCGGACGCCGGGAAGCCGCGTGCAGGCACGCGGGCGCCAGGTGTCGCGTTTCTCTTTCATCCGGACTGTGACCGTCGGCCCTGGCATCGCACCAGGTCTGCTGACCCCCAGCCGCGCTTGCACGCGGCCGGGGCGCTCGCGGGCTCCTGCATCGCTGCAGATACCGCCGGTGGGGAATTTCACCCCGCCCTGAGAACGCTGCCAGCCGGTGAAGGCTGGCACGGGGATTTTAAGCGGCCAGGAAGACGGATGCTGTCGCCCAGGCGCTGGCCGGCATGTGGCGGTGTTTCCGACGCAGCCCGATGCCGAACGTGGCCCGCGATCGCTTGCTATTTCTTGTCCAGCCCCGGCATGGCGGGGCGCTGCGCCGCCCAGGCCAGCAGGCCGCGGACGAACTCGCGCACGGCCGGTTGCGGTTCGTCGGCGCGCATCAGCGCGTGGACGTCGCCCGCCGGGATGCCGGCGCCGAGCCGGCAGGTCGCCACGGCGTCGTCGCGCAAGTGCGCCATGGAAGCGGGCACCAGGGCCACACCCAGGCCGGCGGCCACCAGGTTGACGATCGCGGGGAGCTCGACCACCTGCTGGGCGATGCGAGGCGAAAAGCCGGACTGGACGCAGGCGTCGAACAGCCGCTGCGCGAAGGCCGAGGAATCCAGGCGCAGGAAGACGAACTCGTCGCGCTTGAGATCGGCCAGCCGGATGGTCTTGCGGCCCGCCAGCCGGTGGCTTCGCGGCAGGGCGGCGACCACCGGGTCTTTCCAGAGCAGCCGGCTTTGCAGCTCGTCGTCGGCCAGCGCGCTGCGCGACACGCTGATATCGACACGGCCTTCGCGCAGGGCGCTCAGGTGGTCGACCGGACGCATCTCGTGCAACACCACCTCGACGCCCGGTCGGGCCAGGCGGAACTGCTGGATGAAGTTCGGCAGCGGCCCCAGGAAGTGCGAACCGGACAAGCCCACCTTCACCCTGCCCTCCAGCCCGCTGGCGACCAGCTTCACGTGGCTGCGGGCCTCCTCCACCCGCGCCAGCACGGCCAGCGCATGGGGCAGGAAGGCCTTGCCGGCCTCGCTCAGTTCGACGCTGCGGCTGGTGCGGTCGAACAGGCGTGCGCCCAGTTCGGTTTCCAGCTTGCCGATCTGGAAACTCAGGGGCGGCTGCGAGACGTGCAGCTTCC
>JAQGNJ010000135.1 GCA_028291885.1 Ramlibacter sp.
CGCGTGCACAGTCCGCGCGTGGCAAAGCCGCATGCGGGCGGGCTGCGGCGCGCTGGCAACGCGTCCGGCGGCCAAATGCGCCGCCGGCAAACCTGCGCCGGCCAGACTTGCGTCCCCGCGGTCTAACTCACTGCGTTCGCGCAAACGCGAACTCCGTTCAGACAAAGCCCGCGAGCATGAGCCGATCGCGCGGCTCGATCCGCGCGCTGCGCGCGCACTCGTAGCCACGCTGGGCCGCAAGTCCGTCCGGCGCAGGCGCATTGCCTTCATGCGCGCCACAGCCCGCCCGCATGCGGCTTTGCAGGGAGGCATGGTGGCGCACCGGCGGCGGGGGACGATGCTTTGTCTCCGGTCCCCTGCAGGCACGCCATCGCGTCACGCACGGACGGTGGTCGGGGTGGGACAGGCGCAGGGCCATTCGCGGTCGCTACGACGTCTGCGCCGCATCGACCTGGTTCACGCGATAGCGGCAGCGTCCATGGGATGGCGCCCGCGAGCGTGCCCGGAGAATGGCCCGCCCCGGCCGGCGGCCGCGCCCACACGCAGGCACGCGGACGCTGGCCAAAAGAAAAAGCCGGCAAAAGCCGGCTTTTCGGTATTTGGTGCCCAGGAAGGGACTCGAACCCCCACGAAGTTACTCGCTAGTACCTGAAACTAGTGCGTCTACCAATTCCGCCACCTGGGCATTTCAGGGAAGCGGATTGTACAAGACGCGCAGACCCCCGCCCGAAAACCCGGCCATCAGGCCGGTGCGGAAGGCTCCCGCGGCAGCTCGAACAAGCGGAAAGGCGGCAGCTCCGGACGAGTGCGCTGGAGCAGCGGCTTGGCGACGTTGTAGACCGGCACGCCGTTGATGGTCTTTCCCTCGACCGTGCCGCGGTGCGCGTGGCCGTGAAAGACGGCGTCCACCGGGTAGCGCAACAGCGGCTCCTCGAGCCGGCTGCTGCCCAGGAAAGCGAAGATCTCCACCGGCTCGCCTTGCACCGTCCCGACGATGGGCGAGTAGTGCAGCAGCGCGATGCGCCGCGGAGTTCGCAGCTTGGCGAGCGCCGACTCCAGCTTCATCACCTCGTGCTGGCACTCCTGCACGAACAGCTTGATCGCGGGCTCGCCCCAGGCACCGAGCGAGCCGCGGCCGAAGCCGCCGGCGAAGCCCTTGACGCCGGCGATGCCCACACCCTCGATCTCGCAGGCCTCGCCGTCGAGCACGCGAACGCCGGCGCGCGTGAGGATGTCGACCACGACCTGGGGCGTGCCGGACTCGTAGTCGTGGTTGCCCAGCACCGCGACGATCGGCACGGAGACGGCGCTCAATTCGTCGGCCAGCACCTGCGCTTCTTCCGCAGTGCCGTAGTCGGTGAGGTCACCGCACAGCAGCAATGCGTCCGCCGCCTCCGAGGCCTGCGCGAAGAAGCCGCGCAGGCTGCCGCCGGAATCCTTGTTGACGTGGATGTCGCCGACGGCGGCGAAGCGGACGCTGGTGGCTGATTTGCTCATGGGTTGCGATGTGACATGCCAATGCTGCCGCCATCCGTCCTGCAGACCTGTAGGCCAAGGCTGACTTTGTGTGAGGTCGCTTGACCTCAGCCGCAGGCCCGGCGCCGCGATTAGGCTGGCGCAAACAAACTCACGTCAGGCCCCAACCGCATGTCTTCCGTCCCGCTCGCACCGTCCCTGGAGGACGAAGTCCCGCCCCACACGGCCGCCTTCTTCCGGCGAGCGCTGCAGGTGCTGGTCGACGCCGCAGTCCCCTTCCTGGTGGGCGGGGCCTTCGCCCATGCTTGCTTCACCGGCATCCGCCGCTCGACCAAGGACCTGGACCTCTTCGTGCGCCGCGAGCACTACGACCGCGTGGTGTCGCTGATGGAGGCGCAGGGCTGGCGCACCGAACTGACCTATCCGCACTGGCTGGGCAAGGTCTACGCCGGCGAGGACTTCATCGACCTGATCTTCAACTCCGGCAACGGCATGACTCCGGTGGACGAGCGCTGGTTCGTCGGCAACGCCGAGGCCGACGTGCTGGGCGTGCCCGTGCGCGTCGCCAACATGGAAGATTCGCTGCTGTCCAAGGCCTTCATCATGGAGCGCGAGCGCTACGACGGCGCCGACATCGCCCACCTGCTGCACGCCAACGCTGAGCGGGTGGACTGGACCGGGCTGCTGGAGCGCTTCGGGCCGAACTGGCGCGTGCTGCTGGCCCATCTCACCCTGTTCGGCTTCGTCTATCCCGGCGAGCGGCACCGGGTGCCGAACTGGGTGATGGAACAGCTCATCGCCCGGCTCGCCGCCGAGACCCGCCAGCCGCCCTCCGAGGACCTGCGGGTCTGCGCCGGCACCCTGCTCTCGCGCGCGCAGTACCTGTACGACGTCGAGCAGCTCGGTTACGTCGACGGCCGCCTCACGCCCGCGAGCACGATGACGCGCGAGGATGTCGCGCGCTGGACGGATGCGATCGCGCAGCCGCAGGCCGACGCTCCCGGCGCGGCCGGAAAGGCCACCGGCTGACGGCGCGCATGTCGTACCCGCGCGACAAACAGTGATGCGTCAAGCTTCTGCAAGCGACTGCCTGCCAAAGCATCAGCAGCCGCCAGGCAAGTGCTGGAGCGGCTCTGCGGCGACGTCCACAGGCTTGTCCACAAGCTTTTCCACGGATTCTGTGAGAAGCAGTCTTGACGCCATGTGCTAGCGCGTACTGGCTCGGACGAGCCGGCTCACGGCGCTTGCATGCCCTTGGCCCGGAGCAGGCGAACACGGATGAGCGTCGACGTGGCTTGCCCTCGCACCTCCCCCACACGCAGGATGCATCGGGTAGCCTAGGGCATCGCAAGGAGGGATGACATGAGCCGGCTTTTCGAACCCTGGACCATCGGCGAACTGCGCATGGCCAACCGCATCGTGATCGCACCCATGTGCCAGTACTCGGCCGAGCTTGGCTGCGCGGGCGACTGGCACATGATCCATCTCGGTCACCTTGCCTTGTCGGGTGCCGGCCTGCTGATCCTGGAAGCGACCGCGGTCTCGCCCGAAGGCCGCATCACGCCGCACGACCTGGGGCTTTATTCGGCCGAGAACGAGGCTGCGCTGGGCCGGGTGCTGAAAGCCGTCCGCGCCCATTCGCCGATCGCGCTGTCGGTGCAGCTGTCCCACGCCGGGCGCAAGGCGTCGAGCCGGGCGCCCTGGGACGATGGGACCCAGATCCGTCCCGGCGAGCCGGGCGGTTGGAAAACGCTGGCGCCCAGTCCGGTGCCGCATGCGCAGGGAGAAGACGCGCCGCTCGCCCTCGACCGCCAAGGCATGGACAAGGTGCGCGACGACTTCGTGGAGGCGGCGAAGCGGGCCGGGCGTCTGGGCTTGGACGGCATCGAGATCCACGGCGCGCACGGCTACCTGCTGCACCAGTTCCTGTCGCCGCTCGCGAACCGGCGCGACGACGAGTACGGCGGCAGCCTCGAGAACCGGATGCGCTTCCCGATCGAGGTCTTCGACGCGGTGCGCGCCGTCTTCCCGGCGCACAAGCCGGTCTGGATGCGGATCTCGGCGACCGACTGGGTTCCGGGCGGCTGGGACATCGAGGGCACGGTCGCCCTGTCCGCTGCGCTGAAGGCCCGCGGCTGCGCGGCCATCCATGTCACGACCGGCGGCGTCTCGCCCGCGCAGGCCATCAAGCTGGGCCCGGGCTACCAGGTGCCTTACGCGCAGAGGGTGAAGGCCGAGGTCGGCTTGCCCACCATCGCCGTCGGCCTGATCCGCGAGCCGGAACAAGCCGAGTCCATCGTCGCCGCCGGCGAAGCGGACGCGGTCTCGCTGGCCCGGGCCATGCTGTGGGACCCGCGCTGGCCCTGGCACGCCGCCGCCAAGCTCGGCGCGCGGGTGTTTGCCCCCAGGCAGTACTGGCGCTGCCAGCCGCGCGACTACAAGGACCTGTTCGAGGGCGCGAACTTCGGGCAGCGATAACGCCGGCGCACAAAACTGGCCGGCATCGCGCCGCTACGATTTGACTTTCAATGAACGGGAGCCTGGATTGTCCGAACTGATCATCGACTTCATCGGCCGCTGGAGCTATTTCGGCATCGCCCTGCTGATGGCGCTGGAGAACATCTTTCCGCCGATACCGTCCGAACTGATCATGCCGTTCGCCGGCTACGTCGCGGCCCGGGGCGACCTGAACATCGCGGGCGTGGTCGTGGCCGGCGTGCTCGGCTCGCTGGCCGGCACGCTGCCCTGGTACTGGCTGGGCCGGAGCATCGGCCGCGAGCGCCTGGCCCGCTGGGTTGGCGCGCGCGGGCGCTGGTTCACGATCTCGCCGGAGGAGCTGGAGCGGGCCGAGCGCTGGTTCCTGCGGCGCGGCGGCTGGGCGCTGCTGGCGGGGCGGCTGGTGCCTGCCGTGCGGAGCGTGATCTCCATGCCCGCCGGCGTCGCCGCCATGCCGCTGCCGTCCATGCTGGCGTGGAGCGCCTGCGGCACGCTGCTGTGGACCGGCATGCTCGCCGGCCTCGGCTTCGCGCTCGAAAGCCGTTACGAGCGCATCGCGGGCTTTGTCGACAAGCTGTCGATGGCCGTGGTGATCCTGCTGGTCGTCAGCTACGCCTGGCGCGTGATCCGCTTCAGGCCCGGCCCGCGCTGAAAACCGGAAGCTTCGAACCAGCCTGCGCGCCGGCGACCGGCGAGGCCGCTACGCCTGCGCCAGCCCCATGGAGATCTCGCGCGACGCCTGCATCAGGTGCGGCATGCAGGTCTTGACCATCTGCGCAACGGTCGCGACCTTGTGCATCCAGGTGAGGTTGACGGCCGCCACGACTTCGTCGCCGGCCCACACCGGCAAGGCGACGGAATCGCGCTGGTCGTCCCATTCGCGGCGCGTCTTGTCGTAGTGCCCGCCGAAGTCGTCGGCCCGCTGTCCGAAGCCGAGGCGGCGCGTTTCTTCCAGCAGCTTGTCGACGGCGACCGGCTTGCGCGCCAGGTAGTTGCCCGGCTCGCTGCTGGCGGCCAGGCGCTGCAGCACGGCCTGCCGCTCGTCGTCGCTGCAGAAGGCGATGTACGCCCGTCCGGTGGCGGAGCGCAGCATGTTGACGCGAAAGCCGATCGGCCCCAGCGGGATGTGCGGGAAATAGGACTTGGGCCGGTTGGTCTCGATCACCTCCATGTGGTCCAGCCGCGGCACGGCCAGGATCGACGGCCAGTTCACCTTGCGGCAAAGCCGCTCCAGGATCGGCGAGGCCACTTCGACCAGGAAGTTCTCGTCGTGCATCTGCGGTGCGCGCGGCTGGAAGGTGTGGCTGGCCATGAAGGCGCCGTCGGCCAGCCGCTGCCAGATCAGGCCGCGCGCCTCCAGCGTGGCGATCACGCGCGTCAGCGTCGCCTTCGGCAAGCCGGTGGCGAGGTGCAGGTCGTGCAGGCCGGCCGCGCGGGACTTGTGCAGGTGCTCCAGCACCTCCAGCCCGCGGTCCAGCGCACGGATGGTTTTTACCTTGTAGTCGCGCATCGGCTTCTTTTCACTGGTCGAAAAGCTTGCGGATGATGCTAGCCCCCGCGACCGCCGCGCGCAACACTGTTAACCCATAAGAAGACAAACCAGGGAGGCAGCATGAACCCGCACCGCATTTCACTTTTCGAGGCCTGACGGCCGGCGCCTGCGCGCCGGATCAAGCCTCACTCGTTCCGCAACACCGCACTGGACGCGTGCCGGCAAAGGCACGCCCGGAGAGACCCGCATGAGCATTTCCCACGACGACGTCGAGCGCATCATCAAGCTGCTGGACGCCTCCCAGTTCGACGAACTGCGGCTCGAGACCGGCGGCCTGAAGCTGGAGCTGCGCCGCAACGGCGCCGGCTTCGCGCCTGCCGCGCCTGCGGCCGCTGCGCCGGCCAGGGCGGCCGCC
>JAQGNJ010000162.1 GCA_028291885.1 Ramlibacter sp.
CAGTCGGCGTCGCTGGCCTCGGCCGAGCGGATAAGCCCGTCGACGGTGTTGGCCGGCGAGGCCAGCGCCACCGGAGTTTCGCGCACCACGGGGCAGGCGCCTTTGAGGCCGGCGAGCGGCTCGCGGATCATGCCGCTCAAAAAGCTCGAAGCCGCGCCGTTCGGCCGGCCGGGCCGCACACTCACGGTCATCAGCCGCACATTGCGGCCCCGGACAAAGCCCTTGCGGGTGTAGTCGGCGACCAGCTGCTCGCCGATGAACTTCTGGATGCCGTAGCTGCTTTGCGGCGTCGGCAGGGTGTGGTCCTCGATCAGCTCGGGCAGCTGCGTGCCGGGCGGGTTGCCGAACACCGCCAGCGAACTCGTGAACACGAACGTCGGCCGCGTGCCCAGTGCGCGGCTGGCCTCGAGCAGCGCCCGCGTCGTCTCGAAGTTGCTTCGCATCCCGAGGTCGAAATCCGCTTCGCATTCGCCGCTCACCGCGGCCGCGAGGTGGAACACCAGGTCCGTGCCCTCGGCGGGCAGGGCGCGGCTTTGTGCCAGCTCCAGCAGGTCACCCTGAACGAACGAGACGCGCGGATTGGCTGCGAGATCGGACGGCGGCGGCGCCCGGTCCGCCAGCGTGATGCGTTCCAGCTGGCGCGACGGCTCGCCGGCCAGCGAGAGAGCGCCCTGCTTGAGCAAGGTGCGGGCGAGCCGCGCGCCGAGGAAGCCGCAGCCGCCCGTGATCAGGATGTTCATGTCTCGTCTCTTTCTTCTGGAGCACAGGACACGAGGATAACGCCGCAGCGGCTTTACGCGAGTCCCGCCAGCCGCAGCAGCAGTCCGGCGACGGCGCAGCCGGCGATGACCGGGATCACGCCCAGCTTGAACCTGAACAGCGCCAGCGCCGCCAGCGACATCAGCCCCAGGGCCGCGACGTCGATGCCGCCGGGCGACCATCCGGCCGCGCCCGGATGGCGGGCGATGTGGGCGATGAAGAACACCGCGAGACTGGCGATCACGCCGACCACGGCTGCCGTGATCGCCGTCAGCGGCGCGGTGAATTTCAGCTGCCCGTGGGTCGATTCGACCAGCGGCCCACCGGCCAGGATGAAGACGAACGACGGCAGGAAGGTGAACCAGGTGGCGACGGTGGCGGCAAGTGCGGCGCCCAGGAACAGCGCGTCCGGCCCCAGCACCTGGCGCGTCCATCCGCCGACGAAGCCGACGAAGGTCACGACCATGATCAAGGGTCCCGGCGTGGTCTCGCCCAGCGCCAGGCCGTCGATCATCTGCGGGCCGGTCAGCCAGTGGTATTGCTCCACCGCGCCCTGGTAGACATAAGGCAGGACGGCGTAAGCGCCGCCGAAAGTCAGGAGCGCCGCCTTGCTGAAGAACATGCCCATGACGACCAGCGTCGAATCCCAGCCCTGCATCGCGACCAGCAGCGCCATCGGCGCCAGCCACAGCACCGCGCCCACGCCGAGCACCGCGGCCAGGCGCCCGCGGCTGAAAAGGGCGTGCCGCGGGGTCGGCGTGGTGTCGTCGATCAGCGCCGGGCCATAACCCTTCACCCCCTGCGCATGGCTGCCGCCTGCGCCGAACTGGCGCGGCGCAAACCGTGCACCGGC
Organism: Ramlibacter sp.; assembly: GCA_028291885.1. Classification (GTDB taxonomy): domain Bacteria; phylum Pseudomonadota; class Gammaproteobacteria; order Burkholderiales; family Burkholderiaceae_C; genus Ramlibacter. Next base: position 1,613 of record JAQGNJ010000162.1, read on the forward strand.
AAAGCCCGCCAGCGCCGCGCCCAGCACGACCCAGGGAAAGGGGATGTGCAGCACGGCGATCGCGACGAAGCTGAGCACGCTGATCGCCCACAGCAGCGGAACCTCGCGCGGATGTTTCAGCGTGCGGCTGCCGATGCGGTACACGGCGTGCAGCACGATCGCCGCCACCGCCGGCTTGATGCCGTAGAACAGGCCGGCGACCCAGCTCACCTGGCCGAAGACCAGGTAGATCCAGCTCAGGGCGATCAGGATGAACAGCGAGGGCAGGACGAACAGTCCGCCGGCCACGATCCCGCCCCAGGTCCGGTGCATCAGCCAGCCGATGTAGGTGGCGAGCTGCTGCGCCTCCGGGCCCGGCAGCAGCATGCAGTAGTTGAGCGCGTGCAGGAAGCGCCGCTCGGAGATCCAGCGCTTCTGCTCCACCAGCTCGCGGTGCATGATCGCGATCTGCCCCGCCGGCCCGCCGAAGCTGATGAAGCCCAGCTTGAGCCAGAAGCGCAGGGCATCGGCAAAGGAAACCGCCTCGGGCGGCGCCAGTCGATCGCCGCTCATGCCGGCGCGCCCGCGGTGGCGGCGAAGTTCCAGCCGTGCTTCTCGGCGCAGGCGCTTCGGCACCAGGCAAGGAGCGCGTCGTAGACCGGCATGGCCGCTTCGAGCATCCGCTGGTCGTCGGCGTACAGCACCGACAGACCCAACGACACGGCCAGCAGGCCGGCGGCCTGCGGCGCCAGCGCAAGACGGTCGGTGTCGGCGCCACGCACGATGCGTGCGAGCCTGTCCAGGGCCGGGTCCCGCAGTTCGAATGCCTCGATCAGCGTGTCGAAGCTGCACAGCTCGCCCTCGTGGGAAATCGGCGCGCCGGGAATGTCGTAAGCCACGGCGCCCAGGCGCCGCGCCTCGCCCAGGACCTGCCCGGTGGGCACGTAGAGGAACTCGGCGCGCGGGTCGATGAAACGGCGAACCAGCCAGGGACATGCGATGCGGTCGATCTTGGGCCGGGCCCGCGTGATCCAGCGCGAAGCCTGCTCGCCGCTCACGCCAAGGTCCGGACGCTTGCGCAGCCGCAGCGGCGGAGTCGCGCGCCAGCGCTCGATCTCCTGCGGCGTATCGACACCGCTCTCACCGCCCTCGAAGCCGCCCGCAAGATAGCGGGCATCCCAGCCGGCGTCGCGCAGGGTTTGCGCGGATTCGCGACTGATCTCGTGGCCGTAGACGCAGCAGGCGACCACGTCGCGCGGCGGCTGCGACGCGGCGAAGCCAGCGAGCTGGTCGGGTCGGCAGCGGATCGCGCCGGCGAGCATGTGACCGCTTGCGGCGAAGCGGCCCTCGGGCCGGACGTCGAGCAGCAGCGGCGCGTCCGCGCGCCCGGCGATGGCCGCGAGTTCGCAAGGGGAAATGGAAAGCGATGCGGTGTCCATGGAAACTCCAAGCTGAGTGACCAGCGCTTGGACGGGACACCGTCTATCCGTGAAGACCCGGGAGGCTGTATTCCCGATGCGCAAATCTTAGCACCGGCCGCTCCCCGCGCCCGGGCGCTTCGCTCAGACCGCGATGCGGGCGAACAGCGCGGCGCGGCCCTGCGGGTCGGCCGCCTGGCCTTGCAGCACCACCTGGCCGCGCTCGATCACGTAATAGCGGTTCACCAGTTCGACCGCGCGCCGCACGTTCTGCTCCACCAGAACGATGGGAACGCCTTCGTCGCGCAGGCTGGCCATGAGCGCGAAGATCTCCTCCACGATCATCGGCGCGAGGCCTTCGGTCGGCTCGTCGATCAGCAGCAGCCTGGGCTCGCCGGCCAGCACGCGGGCGATCGCGAGCATCTGCTGCTCACCGCCCGACAGCGTGGTGCCGAGCTGGCGCCGGCGCTCCGCCAGCCTCGGGAAGCGCTGGTAGATGCTTTCCAGCTTGCGCCGCTCCTGGTCGCGGCTGCGCCCACGGCATTGCATGAAGCCCAGGGCCAGGTTCTCCTCGACCGACAGTCCGGGGAAGATCCGCCGGTCCTCGGGCACCAGGCCCATGCCCATGCGGCAGATCCGGTCCGGCGCCATGCCGGCCGTGCTGCGGCCCTGGAAGCGAAGGTCGCCGGCCGTCGGAACGACCCAGCCGGCCATGGTCTTGATCAGCGTGGTCTTGCCGACGCCGTTGCGCCCGAACAGTCCGACCACCTCGCCGGCCCCGACCTTCAGGCTGACGCCCTGCAGCACGTGGCTCAGGCCGTAATGGGTATGCACGTCCACCAGTTCAAGCATGGGCCGCCTCGCGATGCTCGCCGAAATAGGCGGCCTGGACCGCCGCGTTCTCCCGCACCTGGCGCGGCGGACCTTCCGCCAGCTTCTGGCCCTGGTGCATCACGACGACGTGGTCCGACAAGTCCATCACCAGATCGACGTCGTGCTCCACGAGCAGGATGCTCAGTTGCTCGCCGGCGAGCGAGCGGATCAGGTTTTCGGTCTCGCGCGTGTCCGCGTGGCTCATGCCCTGGGTCGGTTCGTCGAGCAAGAGCAGCTGCGGCCGGCTGGCCAGCGCGGTGGCGATCTCCAGCCGGCGCTGCTCGCCGTGCGAGAGATAGCCGGCGAGCGCGTCGGCGCGCGACTCCAGGCCGAACTGCGCCAGCAGCTCCTGCACCCGCGCCGCGGCCACCCGGCTGCGGCTCACCGGCCGGAACAGCCCGCGCCCCGCTTCCAGCACCTGCGCCGCCAGCCGCAGGTTCTCGCGCACGCTCAGTTCGAAGAACAGGTTGGTGATCTGGAACGAGCGCGCCAGCCCCGCGCCCAGCATGCGCTGCGGCGAGGCGCCGGTCAGGTCCAGTCCCTGGAACAGCACACGGCCGGCGCTGGGCTGGATCGCGCCGCTGATCAGGTTGAACAGGCTGCTCTTGCCGGCGCCGTTCGGCCCGATCACCGACGTGATCTGGCCCCGCTGCGCCTCGAAGCTCACGTCGTGCACGGCCGCCAGGGCGCCGAAGCGCACGCCCAGCCCTTCCACCTTCAGGATCGCGTCGTTCATGAGCGACCTCCCCGGTCTTTTGCCCGGGCCAGCCAGCGGTCCAGCGCCGGCGCCGCGTAGCCCACCAGGCCGCGCGGCAGCACGATCACCACGACGATGAAGAGCAGGCCGATCACGATCTGGTGGTGGGCCGTGTACGAGCCGACCACCGAGCGCAGCCCGGTCAGCAGCGCGCTGCCGTACAGCGGACCGAGCAGCGTGCCCGTGCCGCCGACGATCACGTTGATGACCGCGTTGCCCGAGACCTGGAAGAACATCAGCTCGGGCGAAACGAATCCGCGCAGCATGGGATAGAGCGCACCGCTGGCGCCGGCGATGCAGGCCGCGAGCACGAACGCGGCCAGCTTGTAGTGGCGCGGATTGAATCCCAGGAAGGGCACGCGATGTTCGTTGGTCCGGATCGCCGCCAGCTGGCGGCCGAAAGGCGTTTCCATCAGGTAGGCAAGGGCCAGGTAGATGCAGCCGATGAACACCAGTGTCAGCAGGAAGAAACCGAGCGGGCTGCCGGTCGCCAGGCCCGGCACGATATCGACGTTGGGCACGCCGATGATGCCGTCGGAGGCGCCCAGCTCGCGGGTGTTGAACACCACCTTGGAGACGACCTGCGCCAGCCCGAAACTGATCAGCGCGAAGTACACGCCGCGCGAGCGGATGGCGATCAGGCCGCCCACCAGCCCCGCCAGGGCGCTGGCGGCCAGGACGACCGCCATCGCCAGCCAGAACGACGCCGCCCAGTGCTTGAGCACCAGGGCCGAGACATAGGCGCCCAGGCCGAAGAACAGCGCCTGACCGAGCGGCAGCAGGCCTGTTCCCCCAAGCAGCACGTCAACCGACAGGGCCAGCCCGCCGAGGATCAGCGCCTCGGTCGCCAGGCGCAGGAAGAACACGTCGCCGGAGAACCAGGCCACGCCGGCGAACAGCAGGGCCGCCGAGAAGAAGAGCACGGCCAGCCATTGCACGGCCGGGAGCGGCGCTCGCGCGGCGGGAGCGTGGGGCGCGGCCAGCGCCGGTGAAGACAGGGCGGCGTCACGCATGACCGAGCTTTCCGAACAGGCCCTGGGGCCGCCACATCAGCACCAGCACCATGATGCCGAACAGCAGCGGATCGCTCCAGACCGGCGAGATGTAGAGGCTGGAGATGGACTGCACCTGCGTCAGCAGCAGCCCGGCCAGGACCGCGCCCTTGATCGAGCCCATGCCGCCGATGATCACGACGCTGAAGGCGATCAGGACGAAGTCGCGGCCCATGGTCGGGAACACGGAATAGATCGGCGCCAGCAGCACGCCGGAGATCCCGGCGAGCGCCACGCCGAAGGCGAAGGTCAGCGCATAGACCTGGGCCACCGGCACGCCGAGCGAGGCCGTCATGTGGCGGTCGAACGCTGCGGCGCGAACCATCGCGCCGATCCGCGTGCGGAAGATCAGCAGCCAGGCGGCGGCGATGATGGCGCTGCCCACGGCCATGACGA
>JAQGNJ010000174.1 GCA_028291885.1 Ramlibacter sp.
TGGCGAGCACCTCGAAGTCCTTGAAGGTGCCGACCCGGATGTTGGGCGTGTCGTACCACTGGTAGGGCAGGCGCTTGGTCACCGGCATGCGGCCACGCAGGATGGCGAGCCGGTTCGGCCAGTGGGCGAAATTCGGGAACGCGACGATGCCCATGCGGCCGACGCGCGCCGTCTCGACCAGCATGGTCTCGGCATTGCGCAGGTGCTGCAGCGTGTCGATCTGCAGCACCACGTCGAAGGAGGCGTCGTCGAACATCGCCAGCCCCTCGTCGAGATTGAGCTGGATGACGTTGACGCCGCGCTTGACGCAGGCCAGCACGTTGGCGTCCGCGATTTCGATGCCGTAGCCATGGCAGCCGCGTTCGCGCTGCAGGTAGTCGAGCAGGGCGCCGTCGCCGCAGCCCAGGTCCAGCACGCGCGAGCCCTGCGGCACCAGGCGGGCGATGGACTCCGTCGTCAGGCGGTCGCTCATGAACCGATCTCCTGGCCGATGCGCTCGAAGTAGGAGCGCACGGTGCCGAGGTAGCGCGGGTCTTCGAGCAGGAAGGCGTCGTGCCCGTGCGGCGCGTCGATCTCCGCGTAACTGAGGTCGCGGCCGTTGTCGAGCAGTCCCTTCACCAGTTCTCGGCTGCGGCGCGGCGCGAAGCGCCAGTCGGTGCTGAAGCTCACCAGCAGGAACCTGGCCGTGGCACGGGCCAGGGCCTTGGCCAGGTTGCCTTCGTATTGGAGCGCCGGGTCGAAGTAGTCCAGCGCCCGCGTGATGAGCAGGTAGGTGTTGGCGTCGAAGTACTCGCTGAACTTGTCGCCCTGGTAGCGCAGGTAGCTCTCGATCTGGAACTCGATCTCCTGCGTGGAATAGCGCAGGTCGACGCCGTCCGGCGCGTTCCCCGCTTCGGCGACGGCGCTGCGAAGCCGGCGGCCGAATTTCTCGTTCATCACGTCGTCCGACAGGTAGGTGATGTGGCCGATCATCCGGGCGATGCGCAGGCCCCGCTTGGGCACGACGCCGTGCTCGTAGAAGTTGCCGCCGTGGAAGTCCGGGTCGGTGACGATGGCACGGCGCGCCACTTCGTTGAAGGCGATGTTTTCCGCCGTGAGGTTCGGAGCGCTGGCGATGACGACGCCATGGCGCACACGCCGCGGATATTGCAGCGTCCAGGACAGCGCCTGCATGCCCCCCAGGCTGCCGCCCATCACGGCGGCCAGGCGCTCGATGCCCATTGCGTCCAGCAGGCGGGCCTGCGCGTCGACCCAGTCTTCGACCGTGACGACCGGGAAGTCGGCGCCGTAGACCTTGCCCGTATCGGGGTTCACATGCATCGGCCCCGTCGATCCGAAACAGGAACCGAGGTTGTTGACGCCGATGACGAAGAAGCGATCGGTGTCCACCGGCTTGCCGGGCCCGATCATGGTGTCCCACCAGCCCTCGGAGTCCGGCTGGCCGGCGTAGCTGCCCGCGACATGGTGCGACGCGTTCAGCGCGTGGCAGATCAGCACCGCGTTGCTGCGGTCGGCGTTGAGCGTGCCGTAGGTTTCGAAGGCCAGCGAATAGTCGCGAATCGAGGCACCGCTGCGCAGGGCGAGCGGCTGGCTGAACGACATCGACTGGGGTGTAACGATCATAAAAAAGCGAAACCCGGCGTCGCTAAGGAAACGAGGCCGGGCTCTGGCGATCGGGTCTTTAGCTGAATTTATTGAGCGCCCGCAAGCTGTGGCAAATCGGCGCTGCCCAAGTATACGGCAGCGCCGCGGCCCGACGCCGCAGGTCAGCCCCAGACCAGCGCAACCACGCCCAGCGCCGCAAAGATGGCTGCCGAGACGAGATGCACCATCCGGATCGGCACGAGACGCGTGAGGCGCTCGCCGAACCAGACGGCGGGCGCGTTCGCCAGCATCATGCCCAGCGTCGTGCCGGCAACCACGGCGAACCAGGCGTTGTAGCGGGCGGCCAGCATCACGGTGGCGATCTGGGTCTTGTCGCCCATTTCGGCCAGGAAGAAGGCGATCACGGTGGCGCCGAAGACGCCCCAGCGTGTCGAGGTGCTGGCGTCTTCCTCGTCGAGCTTGTCGGGGATCAGCATCCAGATCGCCATCGCGATAAAGGAGCCGCCGAGAATCCAGCGCAGCATCTGCGGCCCCAGGAATGTCGTGATCCAGGCGCCGGCTGCGCCAGCCAGGCCGTGGTTGGCCAGGGTTGCGACCAGGATGCCGAGGACGATCGGCCAGGGTTTGCGGTAGCGGGCAGCGAGCACCAGCGACAGCAGCTGGGTCTTGTCGCCCATTTCGGCGAGCGCGACGATACCGGTAGAGACGAGGAAGGCTTCCATTGGAGATCCAAGGCCGGAGCGAGCACACATTGACCGCGCGGCATCCCCGGCCAAAAACGGAGGCTGCGCAGTCAAAGGTCTCGCCAAGTCCGGTGGACCGCTTGCGCCATGGGCCGAAGACCCAAGTCTGTTGACGCAAGCCCCTCTCTGAAGCGGAAGGCGGCTACTCCCCAATGACAGCCGGCATTCTAGCCGCAGTCGCATCGCACGCTTCTGGCGCGGTTTTTGCTTCTTTGTGGTGCGCAGCGCCCGCAAACAGCCAGATCGCACCAATAACAGGCAACCAATCCAAAGAGGTTCGTATGGAAGCACTAAAACAGGGCTCGGACGCCTTGTTCATCCTGCTCGGCGGCATCATGGTGCTCGCCATGCACGCCGGTTTCGCCTTTCTCGAGCTCGGGACGGTCCGAAAGAAGAACCAGGTGAATGCGCTGGTCAAGATCCTGGCGGACTTTTCCGTGTCCACGGTCGCTTATTTCCTGGTGGGCTATGGCGTGGCCTACGGCACGCACTTCTTCGTCGGCGCCGAACAGTTGGCGGCCCGCAACGGCTACGAACTGGTCAAGTTCTTCTTCCTGCTGACGTTCGCAGCCGCCATCCCCGCCATCATCTCGGGCGGAATCGCCGAGCGGGCCCGCTTCTGGCCGCAGCTGTTGGCGACGGCAGTCATCGTCGGCCTGGTCTATCCGCTGTTCGAGGGCGTCGCCTGGAACCAGCACTTCGGCGTCCAGGCCTGGATCAAGTCGGTCACCGGCGCCGATTTCCACGATTTCGCCGGCTCGGTCGTGGTCCACGCGCTGGGCGGCTGGCTCGCCCTGCCCGCCGTGCTGCTGCTGGGCCCGCGAAGCAACCGCTACCGCAAGGACGGCGCGATCTCGGCGCACCCGCCGTCCAACATCCCGTTCCTGGCGCTGGGCGCCTGGATCCTGACCGTCGGCTGGTTCGGCTTCAACGTGATGAGCGCGCAGACCATCGACAAGATCTCCGGCCTGGTGGCGGTGAATTCACTGATGGCGATGGTCGGCGGCACGCTGGCGGCGCTCGCCTTCGGCCGCAACGACCCGGGCTTCGTCCACAACGGTCCCCTGGCCGGCCTGGTGGCGGCCTGCGCCGGATCGGACGTGATGCATCCGCTGGGAGCCCTGGTGGTCGGCGGCGTGGCCGGCGCCGTCTTCGTCGTCATGTTCACCCTGACCCAGAACCGCTGGAAGATCGACGACGTGCTCGGTGTCTGGCCCTTGCACGGCCTGTGCGGCGCCTGGGGCGGGATTGCGGCGGGCATCTTCGGCAGCAAGGCGCTGGGCGGCCTGGGCAATGTCAGCCTGGGAGCTCAGCTGATCGGGACCGGGCTCGGCGTGGCCTGGGCCCTGCTGGCGGGCTTCGGCCTGTACGGCCTGATCAAGTCCGTCACCGGGCTGCGGCTGACGCAGGAGGAGGAGTACGAGGGCGCCGACATCTCGATCCACCGCATCGGCTCCACTCCGGACCGCGAAGTCAACTGGTGATGCCGCGGCAATGAAGGCATACGGGCGGACAGCTAAAGGTTTTTCACCACGGGCCACGGATTTGCGTCATAATGACCCGGTGCCGCGGCCCATAGCCCGGTACAAGGTCTGCGGTGAATGGTCAGTTTCGCGTCTTCGAAGTGAAGTTTTTCGGTTTGTGATTGCGTGTCGGACTCCCCATCGCTTCGTGCGTTTTTTTTTGATGATGGAGTCCAATGATGGGCAACAAACTTTACGTGGGGAACCTCCCCTACTCCTACCGCGACAGCGACATGGAACAGGCTTTCAGCCAAGACGGTACCGTGTCCAGCGCCAAGGTCATGATGGAACGTGACACCGGCCGCTCCAAGGGTTTCGGCTTTGTCGAAATGTCCAACGATGCCGAGGCGCAAGCCGCAATCGCTGGCATGAACGGCCAGCAAATCGGCGGCCGCGGTCTCGTGGTCAACGAAGCCCGTCCGATGGAAGCCCGCGCTCCGCGTAGCGGCGGCTTCGGCGGCGGTGGTGGTGGCGGCGGCTACGGTGGTGGCGGCAGCAGCGGCGGTGGCGGCGGCTACGGCGGCGGCGGCGGTGGCGGTAGCCGCAGTGGCGGTGGCGGCGGCTACGGCGGCGGCGGCGGTGGCCGCAGCAGCTACTAAGTACCAGCAAGACCTGTTTCAGGTCGCAACAAAGGGGCCCTCGGGCCCCTTTTTCATTGGGCAATCAGGGTTTTTGCTGTGCCATGGCGGCCCGTTCCCACTTGCCTCAAAAGCAGGCACCTGCGCCATAATGGAATCGCGTGGTCGCGGTTTTTCCACGTGGATTGCGGTGTACAGGTCACTTTCGCGTCGCTGGCTCGGTTGAAGCGTTTTCGGGACTCCATCGCTCTTGTCAATGTTTTTATAGGAGTCCCAGTCATGGGCAACAAACTGTACGTCGGCAACCTGCCGTATTCCGTGCGCGACAGCGATCTGGAGCAGGCCTTCGGCCAATTCGGCTCCGTCACGAGCGCCAAGGTGATGATGGAGCGCGAAACCGGCCGTTCGAAAGGCTTCGGCTTCGTCGAAATGGGCAGTGACGCCGATGCCCAGGCGGCAATCAATGGAATGAACGGCCAGCCTCTGGGCGGCCGCAGCGTCGTGGTCAATGAGGCACGCCCGATGGAATCCCGGCCCCCGCGCAGCGGCGGCTACGGCGGCGGCGGCAGTAGCGGCGGCGGCTACGGAGGTGGCGGTAGCAGCGGCGGTGGTGGTGGTTATGGCGGCGGCGGCGGCACCGGTGGTGGTGGTGGCGGCCGCAGCGGCGGTGGCGGTTACGGCGGCGGCGGTGGTGGTGGCGGGCGCGACGGCGGGTTCCGCAGCCCCTACGGCTCGGGACCGCGCGGCGGCGGCAGGGACGGTGGTGGCGGCCGGGACGGCGGCGGCGGGCGCGGCGGTTACTGAACTGCGTCTTCGGAACAAGGCTCCTTCGGGAGCCTTTTTGCTGCCTGCTGCGTCTGCCCGGACCTGCGCAGGCGAGCGGATCAGGCCTCGTCGTGCCGGTGCTTGCGCGGCCGGCCGACCAGCAGCCGGTCGAACAGCGGATCGGGCAACAGGCGCAGCAGCTTGGCGACCACTCCCATCTGCCACGGGATCACCCGGTAGCTCGCCCCGCTTGCGATGACCCGGAAGGCGCGCTCGGCGAACTCGGACGCCTGCATCAGGAAAGGCATGCCGTAGCGGTTCTTGCGCGTCAGCGGCGTATCGACGTAGCCGGGGCAGATCGTCACCACCCGCACGCCGCTCGCGCGCAGTTCGCCGCGCAGGCTTTCGCAATAGCCGATCACGGCTGCCTTGCTCGAGCAGTAGGCGGCGTGGCCCGGCAGGCCGCGGATTCCGGCAACGCTGGCCACGCCGACCAGGCGGCCGCTGCCGCGCGCGACCATTGGCGCGACGAAGGGGTGGAAAGTCGCGGCCAGGCCGATGTTGTTGGTGGCGAAGGTTCGCGCCAGCACGTCGAGATCTCCGCGCACGGCCGTATCGACGCCGGCGCTGATGCCGGCGTTGGCGACCACCACGTCCGGCAGCCCCTGGGCCGCGATGCAGGACTGGCCCGCGGCGACGATGGCGTCGATGTCCGAGACATCGGCCCCGTAGACGGCGTAGCGCTCCGGGTCCAGTGCCTGCTCGCGCGCCCAGCGCTCGATCTCGCCGGCGCGCCTGGCCACCAGCGCGAGCCGCCAGCCGGCCTGGTAATAGCGCAGCGCGAGCGCCTGGCCGATGCCGCTGGAGGCGCCGGTGATGAAAACGAGAGCGGTCATCTTGCGGCCGCGGGTCAGCGCTTTTGCGCGGGCGACAGCGTGCCCCGCACGCGGCCCTGCAGGTCCATCACGCGGCTGGCGTTGTCGAAGTCCAGGCTGTCGGCGGTGAACCGGTCCGCGCCGCGGATCAGCACGACCGGTTTGTGCGACTTGACCCGCTCGGCGTTGAGGAACGCGTGCAGGAACTCGCCGCGGAATTCCAGCGTCGGCGTGGCACTGCCGTCCGCGGCCTTGGTCGGCTCGCGCGTGACCACGGCGTTGCCGATCAACTGCACCTCGGAGCCGTCGGCGTTGGACAGCGCCTTGACCGCGGTGGCGACCGTCAGTTCGCCGCTCGCATTGAAGGAGCGGATCCGCGGCTGGTCGATTTCCAGCGTGTCGGTGTCGGGATAGTGGCGCGCCTCGCTGCCGAACACCTCGCTCTTGAGGCGTCCGGTCGCGTCGAAGGTCTTCACCGAGAACCCGCGCATGTAGTAATCGGGTTCGTGGCGGGCCGGCCGCGGCGTGTCGGGAAGGCTGAAGATGGGCGTGTTGCGCGCCAGCCAGTAAGTGCCCAGCGCCAGCACCCCCATCAGGATGATCGGCAGGTAGATCGAAACCTGGTCCCACGCGCCGCGGAACAACAGGCGCGCCTTGCGCGATGGCGGCGTCGGGAGCACGGCGCTCAAGCGTACGACTCCAGCAGGCCGGCATAGCGCCCGCTCGCCACCAGCAGCAGGTCGCAGAACTCCCGCGCGGCGCCATGGCCGCCGGCAGCGGCAGTGACGTAATGGGCCAGCGCCTTCACCTCCGCATGCGCGTTGGCCGGAGCCGCCGCAAGCGCGCAGCGCCGGAGCACCGGCAGGTCGGGCCAGTCGTCGCCGATGCCGGCGGCCTGCGACCAGTCCAGGCCGAGCGCCGCCAGCGTCTTGGCCGCCGCGGGCGCCTTGTCTTCGGTTCCGTAGTGCACGTTGGCCACGCCCAGCGCCGCGAGCCGGGCGCGCAGCGGCGCGGAGTCGCGGCCCGTGATCACCACCGGCGTGATCCCGGCGCGCTGCAGCAGCTTGATGCCCAGCCCGTCCAGGATGTTGAAGCGCTTGAGGCTCTCGCCCTCGTCGGACATGTAGAGCCCGCCGTCGGTCAGCACGCCGTCGACGTCGAAGAAGGCGACCCGGACGTCCTGGGCCTGGAGCAGCAGCTCGGGCGCGAAATTCAGTGCCGGCACTAGATCACCTTGGCGCGCATCAGGTCGTTGCTGTTGACGGCGCCGCACAGGCGTCCGTCGGCGTCGACGACCAGCACGCTGGTGATGCGGTGCTTTTCCATCAGCTCGGCGGCCTCGACCGCCAGGGCATCGTCGCGGATGGTGCGCGGCTGCGGGAACATGACCTCGCGCGCCGTCACCGCCCGCAGGTCGACGCCTTTTTCCACCAGCCGGCGCAGGTCGCCGTCGGTGAAGATGCCGAGCACCCGGCCGTTGTCGTCGACGATCGCCGAAGCGCCCAGTCCCTTGGCGCTCATCTCGCGCATCAGCACCGGGAACGGCGTGGCCGGCCCGACCCGCGGCACGGCGTCGCCGCTGCGCATCACGTCGCCCAGGTGCGTGAGCAGCTTGCGACCGAGCGCGCCGCCCGGATGCGAGCGCGCGAAGTCCTCGGTGCGAAAACCGCGCGCGTCGAGCAGCGCGACGGCCAGCGCGTCGCCCAGGGCGAGCTGCGCCGTGGTGCTCGCGGTCGGCGCGAGGTTGAGCGGACAAGCCTCCTTCTCGACGCCGCTGTCCAGGACCACGTCGGCGTGCCGCGCCAGCGTCGAGCCGGCGCAGCCCGTCATGGCGACCATCGGGACGCCGAGCCGCTTGAGCACCGGCAGGATCACCGTGATCTCCTCGCTTTCGCCGCCGTTCGAGATGGCCAGCACGAGGTCGATCTGCTTGATCATGCCGAGGTCGCCGTGGCTGGCTTCGGCCGGATGCACGAACATCGCCGGCGTGCCGGTGGACGCGAGCGTGGCCGCGATCTTGCGGCCGATGTGGCCGCTCTTGCCCATGCCCATCACGACCACCCGGCCGCGGACCTCGAGCACCATCTGGACCGCGCGCGCGAAGTCGCCTCCGGTTCGGGTCTTCAGCCCCAGGACGGCCGCGGCCTCGATCTCGAAGGTCTCGTGCGCCAGCCGCAGCGCGCGCGCCGCGTCGAAACCCGAGGCCTGTCCTGAGCCCGTCGAAGTGGCCTGTCCTGAGCCTGCCGTTGTCGTCATCCGGCGATTCTATGACCCGCCCATTTGGCACGCTAGCATCGGGGCATGTCCGGGCTCGAACTCACGCTGCTCTATCTGCTCGCCGCCGTGCTCGGGGTCGTGGTGAGCCGCTCGCTCAAGCTGCCGCCGATGCTCGGCTACCTCGTGGTCGGGGTGGTCATCGGGCCGAATGCGCTGGCCCTGGGCAACAACGCCGACGGCGTGCGCCATCTCGGCGAATTCGGCGTCGTGTTCCTGATGTTCGTGATCGGCCTGGAGTTCAACCTGTCCAAGCTGCGCGCGATGCGGCGCCACGTGTTCGGGCTGGGCCTGTTCCAGGTGGTCCTCACCATCCTGCTGGCGACGGTGGGCTCCCTCTTCCTCTCGGTGCTGGCGCCGACGCTGTGGAACATGAGCTGGCAGACCGCGCTCACGCTGTCCGGCGCGCTCGCGATGAGCAGCACCGCGATCGTGGTCAAGCTGATGGCCGAGCGGCTGGAGCTGGAGAGCGAACACGGCAAGCGCGTCATGGGCGTGCTGCTGTTCCAGGACCTGGCGGTCGTGCCCTTGCTGGTCCTGATCCCCGCGCTGGGCAGCCCGCCCGAAGAGCTTTTGCGTGCCCTCGGATTCGCCGCGCTCAAGGCCGCGGCGCTGATCGCGGTGCTGCTGGTCGGCGGCCAGCGGGTGATGCGCTGGTGGCTGACCATCGTCGCCCGGCGCAAGAGCGAGGAGCTGTTCGTGCTGAACCTGCTCCTGGTCACCCTGGGCCTGGCCTATCTCACGGAGCTGGCGGGGTTGTCGCTCGCGCTCGGCGCCTTCATCGCAGGCATGCTGATCTCGGAAACCGAGTTCAAGCACCAGGTGGAAACCGACATCCGTCCTTTCCACGACGTGCTGCTCGGCCTGTTCTTCATCAGCATCGGCATGCTGCTGGACTGGCGCCTGGTCGCCGAGCGCTGGGGCCTGGTCCTGCTGCTGGTGACAGTGCCGGTGCTGTTCAAGCTGGTCCTGGTGACGGTTCCGGCGCGGATGCTCGGCGCGTCGATGGGTGTTTCGCTGCGCACCGGCCTGTACCTGGCGCAGGCCGGCGAGTTCGGCTTCGTGCTGCTGACGCTCGGGCAGCAGCACGACCTGGTGTCGCCGTCGCTGCTCAATCCGATCCTCGCGAGCATGGTGCTGTCGATGGTGGCCTCGCCGTTCATCATCATGTACAGCAACCGCATCGTGCTCAAGCTGGTGGCTGGCGAATGGCTGCAGCAGTCGCTGCAGATGACGTCGATCGCGCGCAAGTCGATCAACACCAGCAAGCACGTGATCATCTGCGGCTATGGCCGCTGCGGCCAGAACCTGGCGCGGATGCTGGAACGCGAAGGCATTCCCTACCTGGCGCTGGACCTGGACCCGGACCGCGTGCGCCAGGCCGCCGCGGCGGGCGATTCCGTGGTCTTCGGCGACGCCGCGCGGTTGCAGAGCCTGATGGCCGCGGGCCTGGCCCGCGCCAGCGCGGTCGTCGTCAGCTACCAGGACACGCCGTCGGCCCTGCGCATCCTCCAGATCGTGCGCGAACACGCGCCGACCGTGCCGGTGGGCTTCAAGCTTCTGCTGGTGGCCCTTCTGGCGAAGATGTTCAAGGCGTCGACCGGCGTGTCGCGGCGCACCGGCCTGTACCTGGCGCAGGCCGGCGAGTTCGGCTTCGTGCTGCTGGCGCTGGCGCAGCAGCAGGAGCTGGTGCCGGCGGCGCTGCTCAACCCGATCCTGGCCAGCATGGTGCTGTCGATGCTGATCACGCCCTTCCTCATCCAGTGGAGCAACCGCATCGTGATGAAGCTGGTGGCCAACGAATGGATGCTGCAGTCGCTGCAGATGACCACCATCGCGCGCCGCTCCATCAACGCCAACAAGCACGTGATCATCT
>JAQGNJ010000179.1 GCA_028291885.1 Ramlibacter sp.
CCAGCCGCCGGCGCTGCTTGTCGGAGATGCCCAGCAGGTCATGGCCGGCGAAGCGCAAGGTCTTGGCCCGCACGCGGCCCGGGTAGCCGATCAGCCCCATCAGCGCCATCATCGTCACGCTCTTGCCGAGCCCGATTCGCCGACGATCCCCAGCACCTCGCCTTCGTCCCGCGTCAGGCTCACGCCTTCGACGGCGTGCATGACGCTGCCTTGCGTCGGAAACTCGACGTGCAGGTCTTCGATTTCTAGCAGAGGCATATTCAAATTCGGTCCGCTTTCATCTCTTGAGCTTCGGATCGAGCGCATCCCGCAAGCCGTCGCCCATGACGTTGAAGGCGAGCACGGCGACCAGAATGGCCAGGCCGGGGAAGGTGACGACCCACCAGGCGCGCAGCACGAATTCGCGGGCGTCGGCGAGCATCGTTCCCCATTCGGGCGAGGGCGGTTGCGCGCCGAGGCCGAGGAAGCCGAGCGCGGCGGCGTCGAGGATGGCGGTGGAAACGCCCAGCGTCGCCTGCACGATCAGGGGCGCCGCGCAATTGGGCAGCACCTCGCTGAACATCAGGCGCAGCGTGCCGGCGCCGCTGATGCGCGCCGCCGTCACATAGTCCTTGCCCACTTCCGCGATCACCGAGGCGCGGGTGATGCGCACGTAATGCGGCAGCACGACGATGGCGACGGCCAGCATCGCGTTCATCAGGCCGGGGCCGAGGATGGCGACGATCACGATGGCCAGCAGCAGGCTGGGCAGGGTGAGGATGATGTCCATCAGCCGCATGATCGCGATCTCGACGATGCCTCGCGCGAATCCGGCGACCAGGCCAAGCGCGATGCCCGCCGCGACCGAGATCAGCACCACGGCCAGGCCGATCGACAGCGACAGGCGGGCGCCATGAATGAGCCGCGACAGGATGTCGCGGCCGATCGCGTCGGTGCCGAGCAGGAATTGCATGGAACCGCCCGCCTGCCAGGAAGGCGGGCGCAGGAAGGCGCTGCTGTCGGTCTGGAACGGCGGATGCGGCGCGATCACGGGCGCGAACAGCGCGACCAGCAGCAGGAAGACGACGACCCACAAGCCGATCACCGCGCCGCGGTTGGCGGAAAACGAGATCCAGAATTCTCGCAGCGGCCCGGGCGGCGTCGCGGCGCTGGTCAGCGGTGCGGGAACGGCTTGGCTCATGTCAGCGGGCCTGGCGGATGCGCGGGTTGATGATGCCGTAGGTGACGTCGACCAGCAGGTTGACCAGCATCACGATCACGCCGAGCAGCAGCATGCCGCCTTGCAGCACGGGGTAGTCGCGCCGGTTGATCGCCTCGATCAGCCACTTGCCGACGCCTGGCCAGGAAAAGATGGTCTCGGTCAGGATCGCGCCGGTGAACAGCACGCCGACCTGCAGCCCGATCACCGTCACCACCGGGATCAGCGCGTTGCGCAAGGCATGGACGCCGACCACCCGCAGCGGCGGCAGGCCCTTGGCCCGCGCGGTGCGGATGTAGTCCTCGCCCAGCACCTCCAGCATCGCCGAACGTGTCATGCGCGCGACGACCGCCAGCGGGTTGGTCCCGAGCACGATGGTGGGCAGGATCAGGTGCTGTGCCGTCGACCAGAACGCGCCCTTGTCGCCGGTCAGCAGCGAATCGACCAGCAGGAAGCCGGTGGTCGGCTCGATGTAGTACTGCACCGAGATGCGGCCCGACACCGGCGTGAGTCCGAGCTGCACCGAGAACAGCAGGATCAGCAGCAGCCCCCACCAGAAGATCGGCATCGAATAGCCCGTGAGCGAGGTCGCCATCACGCCGTGGTCGAACACCGAGTTGCGCCGGACCGCGGCGACGATGCCGGCCGGGATGCCCAGCAGCAGCGCGAACAGGATGGCGCAGACGGCCAGCTCGATCGTCGCCGGGAACAGCGTCAGGAACTCGCTGAGCACCGGCTCCTGGGTGATGATCGATTTGCCCAGGTCGCCGTGCAGCACCCGGCCGATGTAGATGCCGTACTGCACCAGGATGGGCTTGTCCAGGCCGTATTCCTTGAGCAGCTGGGCGTGGCGCGCCGCATCGATGCCGCGCTCGCCGGCCATGGTCTCGATCGGGTCGCCCGGCACCAGCCGGATCAGGAAGAAAGCCAGCAGCGTCATCCCGATGAAGGTCGGGATGACCAGCGACAGGCGCGTCAGCAGAAAGCGCAGCATACGAAAGGCGGGGCTCGCAAAAAGCGAGCCGGGTCTACTTCTTGTCCCGCAGCTCGCGCCGCAGGATCTTGCCGACCGGCGTCTTGGGCAGGTCGGCGCGGAACTCGATGACCCGCGGCCGCTTGTAGCCGGTGAGGTTGGCCTGGCAGAACTCGCGCACCTTTTCTTCGGTGAGCGCCGGATCCTTCTTGACGATGACCAGCTTCACCGCCTCGCCGGTCCGCTCGTCCGGCACGCCGACGACGGCGCATTCGAGGACGCCGTCCAGCGTGGCGACCACCTCCTCCACCTCGTTCGGATAGACGTTGAAGCCGCTGACCAGCACCATGTCCTTCTTGCGGTCGACGATCTTGAAGTAGCCGCGCTCGTCCATCACGCCGATGTCGCCGCTCTTGAAGTAGCCGTCGGCCGTCATGGCCTTGGCCGTCTCGTCGGGCCGCTGCCAGTAGCCCGCCATCACCTGCGGTCCCTTGATCGCGATCTCGCCCGGCTGGCCCCGGGGCACCTCGTTGCCGTCGTCGTCCACCAGCTTCATGTACGTGGACGGCAGCGGCACGCCGATGGTCCCGGTGAACTCCGTGCTGGTCGTCGGGTTGCAGCTGACCGAGGGGCTGGTCTCCGACAGGCCGTAGCCCTCGACGATGGGGCAGCCGGTCTTTTCCAGCCAGAGCTTGGCGACCGCGCCCTGCACCGCCGTACCCCCGCCCAGCGACACCTTCAGGTTGCTCCAGTCGACGGTGTTGAAGTCCGGATGGTTGGCCAGGCCGTTGAACAGTGTGTTCACCGCCGGCAGGGTGTGGAAGGTGTGCTTGGACAGCTCCTTGAGCGTGCCCGCCAGGTCGCGCGGATTGGGGATCAGGATCAGCTTTCCGCCGATGCGCATCGACAGCATCATGCCGACCGTGAACGCGAAGATGTGGTAAAGCGGCAGGGCGCAGACCCCGGTGGGCTGCTGGCCCTCGGGGATGCGCTTCATCACCGGCTCGTTCCATGCGTCCGACTGCAGCAGGTTGGCGACGATGTTGCGGTGCAGGAGCACCGCGCCCTTGGACACGCCGGTCGTGCCGCCGGTGTACTGCAGCACGGCGACGTCGTCGGGCTTGATCTCCGGCTGCTTGAACGTCCCGCGCGCGCCCTGGGCCAGCGCGTCCTTGAAGCGCACCGCCCCGGGCAGGTTGAACGGCGGCACCAGCTTCTTGACCTTGCGCACCACGTAATTGACGATCCCGCCCTTGACGGCGCCGAGCATGTCGCCCATCGTGCAGAGCACGACGTGCTTGACCGGCGTCGCGGCGATGCACTGCTCCAGCGTGCGGGCGAAGTTCTCGATGATGACGATCGCCTTGGAGCCCGAGTCCTTGAGCTGGTGCTCGAGTTCCCGCGGCGTGTACAGCGGGTTGACGTTCACCACGATGTAGCCGGCGCGCAGGATGGCGGCCACGGCGACCGGGTACTGCGGAACGTTGGGCATCATGATCGCCACGCGGTCGCCACGCGCCAGGCCGAGCCCCTGCAGGTAGGCGCCGAGCTGCTGGCTGAGCTTGTCGGTCTGGCCGTAGCTCAGCTCCTTGCCCATGAAGCTGTAGGCCGGCCGGTCGGCGTACTTCCTGAAGCTCTCCTCCATCAGCGCGACGAGCGACGGGTACACCGTCGCGTCGATGTCGGCCGGCACACCGGGGGAATAGGCGCTCAGCCACGGGCGGTCGTTCATTCTTCTTGCTCCTCGTTCGACTTGTTTTCGATGCGCGGTTGCGGCGGGCTATTCGATCGCCTTGCCGATGTCCTCGACCACCTTCTTGGCGTCCCCGAACACCATCATGGTCTTGTCCATGTAGAACAGCTCGTTGTCCAGGCCGGCGTAGCCCGCGGCCATGGAGCGCTTGTTGACGATCACGGTCTTGGCCTTGTAGGCCTCCAGGATCGGCATGCCGTAGATCGCCGTGCCCTTTTGCAGCGCGGCCGGATTCACCACGTCATTGGCGCCCAGGATGATCGCGACGTCGGCCTGGCCGAACTCGCCGTTGATGTCCTCCATCTCGAAGACCTGGTCGTACGGCACCTCGGCCTCCGCCAGCAGCACGTTCATGTGGCCCGGCATCCGGCCCGCCACCGGATGGATGGCGTACTTCACCGTGACGCCCTTGTGCGTGAGCTTCTCGGCCAGTTCCTTGACCGCGTGCTGGGCCCGGGCCACCGCCAGGCCGTAGCCCGGCACGATGATCACGGTCTCGGCGTTGGACAGCACGAAGGCCGCGTCGTCGGCGCTGCCGGTCTTGACCGGCCGCTGCACCGCGGAGCCCGCTGCCGGGGCGGCGCCGGCCTCGCCGCCAAACCCGCCCAGGATGACGTTGAAGAACGAGCGGTTCATCGCCTTGCACATGATGTACGACAGGATCGCGCCCGAGGAGCCGACCAGCGAGCCGGCGATGATCAGCATCGAGTTGTTCAGCGAGAAGCCGATGCCGGCCGCCGCCCAGCCCGAGTAACTGTTGAGCATCGAGACCACCACCGGCATGTCGGCGCCGCCGATCGGGATGATGATCAGCACGCCCATCACGAAGGCCAGCGCCAGCATCGCGAAGAAGGCG
>JAQGNJ010000213.1 GCA_028291885.1 Ramlibacter sp.
GTGGCCCCAGCCGCGCCCGTGAACCTGGGCGAGTTGCGCGGCAAGCGGGCGCTGCTGGTGGACGACAACCGGACCAACCTGCGGATCCTGAGCCTGCAGACCGAGCGCTGGGGCATGACGCAGCGCGCCTGCGAGGACCCGTCGGCGGCGCTGGCGCTGGTCGCGGCCGGCGAGCAGTTCGACGTCGTGATCACCGACATGCACATGCCGCAGATGGACGGCGCGGCGCTGGCCCGCCAGCTGCGGGCCCTGCGCCCGACGCTGCCGCTGGTGCTGCTGTCGTCGGTGAACATCCGCCAGACGCCCGATGCGCAACTGTTCTCGTCGGTCCTGACCAAGCCGGCGCGCCAGCAGGCCCTGTTCGACGCCCTCGTGGCGGCCCTGCCGGCGGGCCGGCCGATACGGCGCACGGACGCAAAGGTTTCGCAGTTCGACGCCACGCTGGCCGAGCGCATGCCGCTGCGCATCCTGCTGGCGGAGGACAACGAGGTCAACCGCAAGGTGGCGCTGCGCATGCTCAAGGGGTTCGGCTACCAGGCCGACGTCGCGGCCAACGGCCTGGAGGCGGTGGCGGCGGTGCGGCGCCAGGCCTACGACGTGGTGCTGATGGACATCCAGATGCCCGAGATGGACGGCCTGGAAGCGGCCCGCGTCATCCTCTCGGAGCGGCCTTCGGCGCAGCGGCCGCGCATCGTCGCCATGAGCGCCAACGCGATGCGCGAAGACACCGAAGCGGCGCTGGCCGCCGGGATGGACGACTACGTGGTCAAGCCGATCTCGGTGCCCATGCTGCAGGCGGCGCTGGAGAAATGCGGCGAGCTCAAGGCCGCGGGCCGGGACAAGCCGGCGGAGGCGGCCGACGTGCTCGACGTCTCGCAGCTGGAGAGCTTCATCGACCTGGACCCCAGCGGCGAATTCCTGCAGGGGCTGATCGAGTCGTTCGAGGCCAACTCGCGGCGCTGCCTGGCCGAACTGCGGCGCGCCGTCGACGCCGGCGATGCGGCCGCGACCGAGGCAGTCGCCCACCAGCTCAAGGGAACGAGCGCCGCGCTGGGAGTCAGGGAGTTGAACCGCCGCTGTGTCGCCCTCGAAGCGCTCGCCGGCAACGGGACGCTGCAGGATGCAGCCCGCCTGGTGGACGAATGCGAGCGCGAGTTCGGCGCCGGACGGCAGGCGCTGGCGCAGTTCCTGGCACGGCGCAAGACCGGCTGACGCCGCGCGATCGCGCCAAGGCGCCGGGCCCTCAGGCCGCCACGGCTTGCAGCGGCCGCCTGGCCGGCGCGCCGGCGAGCGAGCGGAATTCCTCGACCGTCATGACGTGCGCGGTGGAAAAGGCAAGGATGGTGAGCGTGGCCTCGTGCACTTCCGCCGCGCTCATCGCGCCCCATCCCACGTCCGGGTAGTCGAACGTTCCGGTCGCGTCGGCCAGGAAGGCCACCTTGTAGTTGTGGAACATCGCGTCGCGCGCCGTTGCGTGGCAGCAGTTCTCGGTCGTCGTTCCCGAGATCACGACCGAATCGATGCCCCATTCGCGCAGGATCAGGTCCATGTCGGTGGCGAAGAATGCGCTGTAGCGATGCTTCTTGATCACGTGTTCCCCCGGCGCGGGGGCAAGCTCCGGAAAGATCTCCACTCCCGGCGTGCCGTCCACCAGCGCCGATCGGTCCGCGATCGGCGGATACAGGTCGTCGTACAGGCCCATGTCGCAGCCGTCCCGGCGGTGGGCGTGCGTCGTGTAGATCACGCGGATGCCCTGGTCGCGGCAGAACTGCAGGGTCTGGGCGAGTTTCCCGACCATGGCGCGGGCCTGTTTGGACTGGAGCTTCGCGCCGTCGGCGACGAAGTCGTTCTGCATGTCGACCACGATCATCGCGGTCCTGGTCGGGTCGATCCGGTCAAAGCGGTAGGGCATGGCAGGCTCCTGGAGGTGTTGGGAAATGCGCTGGGTTAGGGCGGGCGGCGTTGCCGCGCGCCCGGACCATTAAAGAGCATGTCCCGGCTGCCTGCAAGAGAGCAATGCCGGACCGTCGTAGGTGTCGCCCTCCGGCTCGACGCCCTTGACCTGCGCGATCAGGTCCTTCACCGATGCGTGTTCCACCTCGCCCTCGGGCACGAGGTCATGATCGTTCAGCGCCGCCTTGACGGCTGGTTAGAAGATCTCCTCCTCGATCTGCACGTGGACCTCGAGTTCCTTGCAGATCTGCGCGACGAGCTGCGCCTTCTTCGATGACGAGTCCGCGTTCTCGAATGCTTCGAAGAGCGCCTTGACTTTCTTGTGGTCGGCGATCAGAAGCTCCGTGGCGTCCTGTGTTTGCCGGGTCGGGGTTGCGGTTGCGGTCATGGTTGTTCCTTGGTTGGGGATGGGATGAAGCGGCGGTGCGGGGTCGGACCCGCCGGCCAGCGCTACCCGCCCAGGCTCGGCGACCGGGCGATGCGGCAAAGTCGGCCCGGCAGCGGATCCAGACCGGACGGCGACGACGATCCTCCTGCCCAACGAGCTTGCCTCCCGGGTTCGCTGCCGGGAATAAACCGGGCATCCGAACCGCGGGGCGACTCGCGGCGGCAACATCAGGTTACCTACGCTCGAGCAAGCCGCGTCCAGACTCATCGACTTTGTCCCTGAAGGCGACGCAATGAGGCTGAAGGCCGGTCTGCTCAACAACCTGAAAGCGCTCGCGGGCTCGCCGCCCGTGCCCGTGATCGCCGCCGAGCCGGTCGAAGCGCCTGCGCCCGCCACCGCGCAGGATGTTCCCGCCCCTTTGGCGTTCATCGACCAGATCGACCTGCTGCACACGGCGTTTTTCGGCTGGCCCTGCGACGCGCTGACGCCGCTGGACAACTACCTGTCCTGCGCAGACATCCACGAGGTCGCCAGGAGGATGCTGGACGGTCCGCGGTTCCGCTGGGACATTCGCGGCAAGGTCGGCCTGTGGCCGCACGACAAGTGGGTGATGACCGAATTCAGGGGCCTGGACATCTGGGTCAACCTGTTCGACGGCTTCGTGTCCTTCGGCGTCCTGCACGGCGACTGGGAAAACGCCGAAGTGGACTTCATGCTTTCCTGCCTGCGTTCCGGCGACGGCGTGATCGACGCGGGGGCCAACATCGGCGTCTACACCATCCAGGCTGCGGCGGCGGTCGGCGACACCGGCAAGGTCTATGCGTTCGAACCGATGCGCAAGAGCTTCGACATGCTGGCCCGCAGCATCGCGGCGAACGGCCTGGGCAGCCGCTGCTCGCTGCACAACGTGGGCCTCGGCGACGGAGCGGGCACAGGCTCGTTCCACCTGAGCGGCCATGCGACCAATCCGGGCAGCTCCTATGTCTCGCTCGGCTCGGATGGAGAGCCGATCCCGATCCGCACCATCGATTCGATCGCGTACGCGCGACCGGTGCGCTTCATCAAGCTCGACGTCGAAGGCTTCGAGCCCTTCATCCTGCGCGGCGCCGGCGAAACGATCGCGCGGTATGCGCCGGTGATCCTCACCGAGTTCTTTCCGCGGTCGCTGCGCGAGATCGGCGGGATCTCCGGCCCGGACTATGTGGCCATGCTGGAAGGCCTGGGCTACGCGATGACCGTGTTTTCTCCGGCGGGCAGCCGCGAGCCTGTCACCTCGGCCGATGCGTCGCGCTACGACGATCTCTCCGAGCCGATCAACCTGGTCTGCCTGCCGGCCGGTCGTCAGTAGCCGACGGCCTGCCCGTCCTTGCGGTGGTCGGAAGCCCCGAGGTAACCCTCGGCCATGCGCATGATGGCCTGCGAACCGCCGAACTCGTCGGAGAAGCGCGGGGCGACCTGCACGTCGTGCCCCAGCCTGCGCAGGCCGGCGACCGCCTCGGGCGGGAAGTTCCACTCCACCATCACGCGCACGTTGTCTTCCAGGATGCGCCAGCGCGGCGCGTCGATCACCGCCTGCGGGTTCTGGCGGTGGTCGCCGATGCGGACGGTGACCTGCACATGGCCCTGCGCCTGCAGCGAGCCGCCCATCACGCCGAAGCTCATGAGCGGTTTGCCGCCTTCCATCAGGAAGCCCGGGATGATGGTGTGGAACGGGCGCTTGCGCGGCGCCACTTCGTTCGCATGGCCGGGGATCATGTTGAAGCCCCAGCCGCGGTTGTGCATCGCGATGCCCGTGCCCGGGATCACGACGCCGGAGCCGAAGCCCTTGAAGTTGGACTGGATCAGCGACACCATCATCCCGCCCGCGTCGGCGGTGGCGAGATAGGTCGTGCCGCCCGTGTGCGGCTTGCCGGCGCCGGGGAAGCTGGCCGCATCGGGGTTCAGCAGCTTGGCCCGCCGGCGCAGATAGCCGCGATCGAGCAGCTGCTGCGCCGTGATCGTCATCGACGCCGGATCGGCGACGTACTGCTGGACGTCGGCGAAGGCCAGCTTCATCGCCTCGATCTGGTAGTGGAAGAAGGCGGTGGAATCGAGCTGCGGCCGCGGCAGCTCCAGGCTGTCCAGGATGCCCAGCGCGATCAGCGCCGAGATGCCCTGGCCGTTCGGGCCGATCTCGTGCAGCTCGATGCCGCGGTACGCCGTGGAGATCGGCTCCACCCAGTCGGCGCGGTGCTCCGCCAGGTCTTCTTCGTCCATCAGGCCGCCGGTGGCGCGCGCATGCTCGGCGATCGCGCGCGCCAGCGAACCGCGATAGAACTCCTCGCCGCCGCTGCGCGCGATCGCCTCCAGCGTGTCCGCCTGGCCGGGGCAGGTGAAGCGCTCGCCGGGAAGCGGCGCCCGCCCGCGGGGTGCGAAGGCTTCGGCAAAGCCGGGCATGTGCTTGATGTCCTCGACCTGGCCTTGCCACTGGCGGCTGACGATCGGCGACACGATCCAGCCGTCGCGGGCGTGGCGGATCGCCGCTTCGAACAGCTGCGCGAAGGGCAGCTTGCCGAAGCGCTGCGACAGTTCGCGCCAGCCCGACACCGCGCCCGGCACGGTCACGGAATCCCAGCCGCGCGGCGGCATGGCGCTGTATCTGGAGAAGTGCTCGCGGGTCCAGCGCCGCGGCGAGCGGCCCGAGGCATTGAGCCCGTGCATGCGCTGGCCGTCCCAGACCAGGGCGAAGGAGTCGCCCCCGATGCCGTTCATGCAGGGCTCGACCACCGTCAGCGCGATGGCGGCGGCGACGGCGGCGTCGACCGCGTTGCCGCCCTTGCGCAGGATGTCCAGGCCGGCGGCCGAGGCCAGCGGCTGCGAGGTGCACACGACGTTGTCCGCGAGCACCGGCATGCGCTGCGACGTGTACGGGAAATCCCAGCTCAGGTCGTTCATGCGCGTCACCTGGCCTTGGTGGTGGAGCGCGCCACCGACTGCCACAGCTCGTAGTCGGCGGCGACGGTCTTCTGGAATTCCGCCGGCGCGGCGAAGCGCGGCTCGAGGCCGGCGTTCTGCAGCGCCTGGATCGTTTCCGGCGCGGCCAGCGCGGCCTCGACGGCCTGGGTGAGGGTCCTGGCGATGGCGGGCGGCGTGCCGGGCGGCGCATAGAAGCCGAACGGGTTGTCGGCGCGGAAGCTGGTCATGCCCAGTTCCACCATGGTCGGCGCGTCGGGGAACTGCCGGATGCGCTGGCTGGCGGTGGTGCCGAGCACCCGCAGCTTGCCGGCCCTGACCTGCGGCGCCACCGAGGCGGCGCTGTCGAACATCATGACCGTCGTGCCGGAGATCAGGCCCGGCATCGCGAGCGAACTGCCGGTGTAGGGGATGTGCTGGACGTCGACGCCGTTGAGGCTCTTGAACAGCTCCGACTCCAGGTGCGACAGCGAACCGTCGCCCTGCGAGGCGAAGTTGTGCTTGCCCGGCTCCTTCCGGAACAGGGCCAGCAGCTCCTGCGCGTTCTTCGCCGGCAAGCTGGCGGTCACCGCCAGCACGTGCGGTGCGTTGACGACGCCGGCGATCGGCACCAGGTCCTTGCGCAGGTCCGGCACGTTGCTGTTCGTGACGCTGACGATCGCCGTGCCGGCGACCGAGGCCAGGCCGAGCGTGTAGCCGTCGGGTTGGGCCTTGGCCAGGATCTGCAGGCCGATGGTGGCGGCCGCGCCGGGGCGGTTCTCCACGACCACGGGCTGGCCCAGGGTGGTCTCCATGTGGCGCGCGATCACGCGCGTCGCCGTGTCGGCCGCGCCGGCCGGCGGCGCCGGCACGATGATCTTCAGCGGCCGCGAGGGGAACGCGGATTGCGCGAAAGCGGATGCGGCAGCCAGCAGCGCGGCGGCCACCAGGGCACGGCGGCCGAAGCCGGCGATGCGTTGGACGCGAAGGGTCATGGAGTTGCTCCTGTGGACGTGGTTGCCGCCCGCGGGCGTCCCGCCTTCGTCGGCGGGGGCGCAGCCTGGGCAGCGATTTGCATATACGCAAATGGGATATTACCCCCACGGCGAACGCAGCCTGTCCGGACGCGCGAGGCGCCTCAGTCGTCGACCAGCGACTGCACCCGCGTCGCGAGCGTGGTCCGGTTGTCGGCCTGCAGCTTGCGAAAGGCGTTGCCGAGATGGAAGCGCACCGTGGGGAAACCCAGGGTCAGCTGGCGGGCGATCTGCTTGTCGGTGCAGCCGCAGCTGACCAGCCATGCCACCTGCGCCTCGCGCTGGCTGAGCCGCCCGCGCCGCTGCAGCAGGTCCTCGATCCGCGCGGTCACGTCGGGGGCGGCCGCGCCGGCCGACGCCTTGCGCAGGCGGCCGAGCGCCGCCGTGATCGCCGGTTCCACCAGCCGCAGGATCTCCAGGTCGTTCGCCTCGAAATTGCTGCGTTCGCGCTGGCGCCAGATGCGGAAGTCGCCGATGCATTCCTCGCCCGCGTAGAAATACACGTTGACGCCCCAGTGCATGCGGTCGCGCAGCAGGAAATCGTTGAAGAACTCGGTGCGGGCCAGGTCGCGCTGGCAGAGGATCTGGGTGGCGACGGTCGGACTCCTGCGCTCCATCATCGGGAAGGTCAGGGGATCGATGAAGCGGAAGTGCTCGTCCCAGGTGCGCAGGTTGCCCGGCGACATGTTCAGGGCCTTCACCCGCTCGAAGCGCTGGACCTGCGAGTTCCAGGCCATCGAGACATAGGTGTCGGCGCCCATCAGTTCGAGCATGGGAAGCGCCAGCAGCTCGCGCAGCTGGTCGGCGTCCGCGGCCTCGGCCAGCAGGCGCATGACGTCGCGCAGGGCGCGGGACTGGGTGGTCGAAAGGTGCATGGAGGGGAAATAGCAAGATGCAGCAAGATGCGTGCAATCCCGCCGAGCGTAGTGGCCCGCAGGCCCCGGCCGGATCGGTGTTGTCCCTTAGCGCCGGGCTGCGGCGAGCGGCGCCATCCCCTAGCAATCCTGCTAGCTGTCGCGCCGTCCGGTCGTTCCTAGACTAGACCGTCAACAGGAGGCAGCCATGGCAAGCACGGATCGATCCCTCGAGGAGCTGGCGGAACTGCTCGCGTCCGGACGGCTGTCCAGCGAGACCCTGGTCTCCGGCCTGATCCAGAGGACCAGGGCCGCCAGCGCGCTGAATATCTACGCCGCCTTCGACGAGGCCACCCTGCTGGCCCAGGCGCGGGCCGCCGACCTGCGCCTGCGGGCCGGCGAACGCCTGCCGCTGCTGGGCATCCCGATCGCCCTGAAGGACAACATCGACGCCGCCGGACTGCCGTGCGGGGTCGGCACGCGGGCCTTCGGCAGCAGCCAGCCCGCCGCCGACGCCGAACTGGTGCGCCGCCTGCGTGCCGCTGGTGCGCTGATCGCCGGCAAGGTCCACATGCACGAACTCGCGTTCGGCATCACGAGCAACAACGCCGTCACCGGAGCGGTGCGCAACCCCTGGGACCCGACGCGCATCCCCGGCGGCAGCAGCGGCGGATCCGGCGCAGTCGTGGCTGCCGGCCTGGCGCCGGCGGCGATCGGCACCGACACCGGCGGGTCGGTCCGGGTTCCGGCGGCCCTGTGCGGACTGGCAGGCTTTCGGCCGACGGTCGGCCGGGTGCCGGCGGACGGCATCGCTCCGATCTCCGCCACCCGGGACACGGCCGGCCCCCTGGCGCGCAGCATCCGCGACTGCGCCTTGCTCGACCAGGTGATGGCCGCCGACCCGACGCCGCTGGCCAGCGTGCAGCTGCAGGGACTGCGGCTGGGCCTGCCCGACGAGGGCTTCTGGGACGACCTGGCGCCGGGCGTGCGCGCCGCCGCCGCCGCCGCTGTCGGCAAGCTGCGCGCCGCCGGTGCCGAGCTGGTGCCGGTGAGCCTGCCCGGGCTGCGCGAGGCCAACGACGCAGCCGGTTTCCCGATCGCGCTGTACGAGTTCGTCCGCGACATGCGCATCTACCTGCGCGACAAGCGCCCCGGCGTGTCGCTCGAGCAGGTCGTCTCCGCCATCGGCAGCCCGGACGTCGCCGCGATCGTGCAGCCGCTGCTGGGTGAGGGCGCCGTGCCCGAGGCGGTCTACCGGGATGCGCTGGAAGCCAGGCGGCGGCTGCAGGGGATCTACCAGCAGGCCTTCGAGCGCTCGGGTGTGCGGGCGCTGCTGTTCCCCACCACGCCGCGGACCGCGTCGCGCATCGGCGAAGACCAGACGGTCTCGCTCAACGGCCGCGACTGCCCGACCTTCCCCACGTTCATCCGCAACACCGATCCCGGCAGCAATGCCGGCATCCCGGGCGTGACCCTGCCGGCCGGCCTCGACGACGGCCTGCCGGTCGGACTGGCGCTCGACGGCCCGGCAGGCGCCGACCGCGACCTGCTCGCTGTCGCAGCGGCCGTCGAGGACATCCTGCCGCCGGCCCCGTCCATCGAGGCGCCGCGCTGAGCGCCCAGCCTTTCGCCACTACACCAACCAAAGAGGAGTCATCATGGACCGTCGTCACTTCCTGCATTCCAGCGTCGCCCTGGGCGCCGCCGCCGCCTTCACCAAGGCCCATGCGGCCGACGCGCTGAAAGTCGCGGTCATGATCCCGCAAAGCGGCCCCGCCGGCCTGTTCGGCCCCTCGGCGAAAGCCTGCGCCGAACTCGCGGCCGAAACCATCAACGCCCGCGGCGGCGTGCTGGGTCGCAAGCTCGAACTGCTGTTCGGCGACGCCGGCCTGGCGCCGGCCGAGGCGTCGCAGGTGGCGCTGAAAGCCTGGAAGGGTTCGGGCGCGCAGGCCGTCATCGGCATGCACGACAGCGCCGTGCGCGGCGCGCTGGTCGGCCTGTTCAAGGGCCAGGTGCCGTACTTCTACACGCCGGTGTACGAAGGCGGCGAATGCTCGCGCGGGACCTACGTCACGGGCGAGACGCCGCAGCAGCAGCTGGCGCCCGTGATCCCCTGGATCGCCGCGGAACGCAAGCCCAAGAAGTGGTACATGATCGGCAACGACTACATCTGGGGCCGCAATACGAACGCTGCCGCCAGGGGCTACATCGCCAAGACCGGCGCCCAGGTCGTCGGCGACGAGTACGTGCCGTTCACCGTCGACAACTTCGATTCCAGCCTGGCGCGGATCCGCGACAGCGGCGCCGATGCGGTCCTCGTGTCGCTGGTGGGCGGGGCCTCCGTCACCTTCAACAAGGCCTTCGCCAGCTTCGGCCTGGCCGACAAGGCGCTGCGGCTGGGCACGCTGCTCGAGGAGAACACGCTGTCCGGCATCGGCGTGGCCAATGCACGCAACCTCTACTCCAGCGCCGGCTACTTCGCCAACATCCAGACGCCGGCGGCCAAGGCGTTCTCGGACGCCTACTTCAAGCGCTTCGGCGCCCAGGCGCCGGCCCTCAGCGGCCTGGCCGACTCGACCTACGAAGGCTTCCTGATGCTCGAGGCCCTGGCCAAGAAGGCGGGTTCGCTGGACGTCGCGAAGATGGACGCCGCCAGCGAAGGCGCCTCGTATTCCGGCCCGCGCGGCGTCGTCACGATGCGGTCCCGGCACGTGGAGCAGGACATCTACGTCGCCGACGTCGACGCCAAGGGCTTCCGCGTGGTCAAGACCTTCCCGCGCGTGCCTTCGGGACAGTCCTGCAAGGTGTGATCACATGGACAGCGGCATCGTCCTTCACCTGCTCAATATCGCCTACGAGCTGGCGACGCTGCTGCTGACCACCCTGGGACTGGCCGTCGTTTTCGGGCTGCTGGGCGTCATGAACATGGCGCACGGCGAATTCGTGATGCTGGGGGCGTACTCCGTCGTCACGGTGCAGCAGTGGGGCTGGCCGCTGTACACGGCGTTTCCGGTCGCGGTGGCGGTCTGCGGCTCGCTCGGCTACGCGGTCGAGCGGCTGCTGATCCGGCCGCTCTACCAGCGGCCCTTCGACACGCTGCTGGCGACCTGGGCCCTGGCGATGCTGATCCGCAAGATGGTGGAGGCGGTGTTCGGCAAGGGCTACCGCAACGTCGAAAGCCAGCTGGGAGACCCCGTCTCCCTGCTCGGCACGCAGTACCCCGCCTACCGGCTCGTGCTGGTCCTGCTGGCCATCGCGATGCTGGTGGCGCTGGCCTTCTGGTACCGGCGCAGTTCCGCCGGCCTGCGCGTGCGCGCGATGACCGGCAATCCCGTGCTGGCCCAGGCCCTGGGCATCGACACGCGCCGGCTCGCGTCGCAGGCCTTCGTCGTCGGCGTGGTCATGGCCGGCGCCGCCGGCGTGCTGCTCGCGCCGCTGGTGCGGATCGAACCCGGCATCGGCGTCGACTACCTGCTCGACGCTTTCTTCGTGCTGGTCGTCGGCGGCCTGGGCACGCTCGGCGGCCTGGCCGGCGGCGTCGGCGTGATCGGCGGCTCGCAGGCGCTGGCCAGCAGCATCGGCGGCCAGACCACGGGCTATACCGTGGTGCTCGTTCTCTCCATCCTCTTTCTCTGGCTCAAGCCCGATGGACTCTTTGCTCGCCGCTGACGGCCTCCGCGCCGACCGCGGCTCCCGCGCGCAGCGCCTGTGGAAACGCGTGCTGGCGCAACCGCTGTTGCTCGCCGCGGGCCTGGTTGCGCTGCCGCTGCTGACCAGCGACTTCCTGGCCTACCAGGTCGCGCTGTTCCTGATCTACGGCATCGCCACCCAGGGGGTCGCGCTGTGCTGGGGGCGGCTGGGCTTTCTTCCGCTCGGCCAGGCCCTGTTCTTCGGCCTGGGCGCGTACCTGGCCGGCGGTGCGCTCAAGGGCGCCGAGTCGGACCGGCTCTGGCTGGCCGCGCTGCCCCTGGCCCTGCTCGTCCCGATGGCGCTTGCGTACATCGTCGCCGCGCTCGTGTTCAGCCGCAGCCTGCGCAGCGGCCCGTACTTCTCGCTGATCACGCTGGCCATGACCATGCTCGGCTTTCTTGGCGCGCAGCAGTGGAGCTCGGTCACCGGCGGCTTCAACGGCATGTCGGGCATTCCCGACCTGCCCGGCCTCGAGCGATACAGCAGCCTGTACTGGCTGGTCGCCGCATGCGCCGTTGCGAGCACGGCGATGCTTGGCGTGCTGCTGCGGCGGCCCATCGGTGTGGTCTGGAGCGCGATCGCCCAGAACGAGGACCGGCTGCAGCTTCTGGGCTATCCGACGGACCGGATCAAGGCCGGCGCCTACGCGCTTTCGGCGGGCCTGGCGGCCGGGGCGGGCGGGCTGTTCGCCCTTCACCAGGGCATCGTCACGCCGACGGCGATGGGCTTCGTCCTGGCGACCGAGTTCGTGATCTGGGCCGCCGTCGGCGGCAAGGCCAGCCCGGTGGGCGCGCTGCTGGGCGCCGTGCTCGTCGGCTATGCATCGGCGGAGCTGCGCGACCAGTTCAGCTACTGGGAAGTGCTGGTTGCACTGCTGTTCATCCTGGTCGTGCGCTTCATGCCGCAAGGTGTTGCCGGACTCGCGCAGCGCCTGTTGGCGGGCCGGCGCCCTGCGCCCGCGGGAGAGCGGGCGGCGGGGGAACTGCCGGCGCCGCAGCCGTCCCGGCATGCGGCCGGCGCGCTTGCGCTGGAGCTGCGCGAAGTCGGGGCCGAGCAGGGCGGCGTGCGCATCCTCGACAAGCTGAGCCTGAACCTCGAGGGTCCGGGGATCCGCTGCGTCATCGGGCCGAACGGCGCCGGCAAGACATCGACCTTCAACGTCATCACCGGCCGCCTGCCGGCGCCGGCAGGCCGCATCCATTTCGGCGGCCACGACATCACCGGCCAGACGGCGTGGCGGGTCGCGCAGGCCGGCATCGGGCGCAAGCTGCAGATCCCCTCGGTCTTTGCCGAGCTGACGGTCAGGCAGAACCTGGACCTGGCGCTGTGGGCTGGTCGCCTGCACGGCACGGCCTGGCTGCGTCGCGACCCGATGCGGTGGAAGGGCGCGCTGCAAGAGCGGATGCTGGACCGGTTCCCGGAACTGCGCGAGCAGTTCCCGGCCGCCGCCGGCACGCTGTCGCAGGGCCAGCGCCAGGCGCTGGAGTTCGTCATGACCGTGCTGCCGCAGCCGCGGCTGCTGCTGCTGGACGAACCCTGCGCCGGCCTGTCGTCGGCCGAGACCCACCGCATGACGGATGCCATCCGCGACGCCGTGGCGCAGCTGGGCGCCGCGGCCCTGCTGATCGAACACGACATGAGCGCGGTCGAAGCGATCGGCGGCCACGTCTTCGTCCTGCACCAGGGCCGTTTGCTGTCCGAGGGCAGCCTCGAGCAGGTCCAGGCCGACCCCGCGGTGCGGGCGGTCTACGCCGGGGGACACAAATGAGCCGGGGACTGGTGTTCGACAACGTGGTCTGCGGCTATGGCGACACCATGGTCGTGCGTGGCGTCAGCGGCAAGGTGGAGCCGGGCCGGGTGCTGGGCGTCCTGGGCCGCAACGGCGTCGGCAAGAGCACGCTGCTGCGCGCGCTGGCGGGCTTCGTGCCGCTCGCGCAGGGGCAGGTCCGCTGGAACGGCAGCGAGCTCGGCGGACTCGCTGCGCACAAGCGCCTGAAGGCCGGCGTCGCCTACACGCCGCAGGACAACGTGGTCTTCGGCGAGCTGAGCGTGCAAGACAACCTGTGGCTGCACCTGCCCGACCGCCGGGGCGATCGCTATGCCGAGTGCCTGCGGCAGTTTCCCAGGATCGGCGAGCGGCTGCGCCAGCGCGCCGGGGCCCTGAGCGGCGGCGAACGCAAGCTGCTGTCCTTCGTGCGTACGCTGGGACTGGCCGCGCCGCTGACCCTGATCGACGAGCCCAGCGAGGGGGTCCAGCCCGAGAACATCGCGCGCATGGCGGACCTGATCCGGCAACGGCGGTCCGCCGGCGCCGCCTTCGTCGTCGTCGAGCAGAACCTCTCGTTCCTGGAGGAGATCGCCGACCAGGTTCTGGTGCTCGATCGTGGCGAGTGCGTGCTGGCCGGCGACTTCAGGGCGCTCGGGCGGGAACGGCTCGAGTCCCACCTGGTGGTTTAGCGCGCGCAGCCTAGTCGAGGCGGATGTCGGCGCGGGCGGCGATCCCGCCACCGTCCAGGCTTACTGCGGTTGAAGATTCATCGTCTTGGCGATGGCGCGGTACCTGGCCGTGTTGTCCGCGTACAGCTTGGACAGGTCGGCCAGGGAGCGCGGCCGCGGCACGATCATGGCGTGGGCTTCGAGGGCGGCGCGGACGGCCGGGTCGTTCGCCACTTCGCCCAGCGCCTTGTGCAGCGCCTGCACCACGGGCTCCGGCGTGTCCTTGTGCACGAAGAAGCCGGCCCAGGTGTCGAACACGAACCCCTTGAGCGCCTGGCTCTCGTCGAGCGTGGGGTGGGTCCTGATCAGGTCCTGGCGATCCGCCGACAGGGCGGCCACGACCTTCAGCTTGCCCTCGTCGACCAGCTGCATGTCGGTCTTGCCGTAGGGCGTCATGAAGATGTCCACGGAGCCGGTCATCAGGTCCTGCCTGGCCGGCGCGGCGCCCCTGTAGGGCACATGCGTCATCGGGATGCCGGTGAGCCTGGACATGTGCTCGCCGAGCAGGTGGTACAGCGAGCCCGGGCCGACGCTGGCATAGGTCAGGGGCTTGCCTGCAGCGGCGGCCTTGCGCGCATAGGCGACCAGTTCGTCGCCGTTGGCGACCGGAAGGTCCTTGCGGGCGAACATCGCCAGCGGATTGACCGAGATCATCTGCACCAGGCGGAAGTCCTCGCTCCTGTACTTGATGGCGGCATTGGCCAGCGGCGCCAGCACCAGCTCGTTGGGCGAACCCTGGAAGATCATGTAGCCGTCCGCCGGCGAATTGAGCAGCTTCTGCGCGGCGATCCCGCCGCTGGCTCCGCTCAGGTTGTCGACGATCACCGGCTGCCCGAGGTGCCTGGCCAGGGTGTTGTTGAGAGTACGCGCGATCACGTCCGACAGGCCGCCGGGCGGGTAGGGGACCATCAGGGTCACGGGCCTGGCCGGAAAGGCCTGGGCCAGCGCGGCGCCGCTCAGGGCCAGGCCTGCGAGCAGGCAGGCGGTTCGGCGCAGCAAGTTCTTCATCGGTCGCTCCTGTGGGACGGGTGGGTGGAGCAGATCGTAGGGACCGCCGTTGCCTGCGTCTAATGCATTGTTGTACATTGATCCGGCCCTGAGCCGCAGCATCAAGTCGCTGGAGGACGAACTCGGCCAGCTGCTGTTCGACCGCGTCGGCCGGCGCATCGAGCTGACGCCGTTCGGCCAGGAGACACGGCGCCGCACGGCACTGCTGCTCGAGGATGCGCAGGAGCTGAAAAACGGCGGCCGGCAGATCGCGAGCGGAGACAAGGGGCGCATCCGCCTGGGCCTGGGCTCCGGGCCGGGCGCGATGTTCACCACGCCGCTGCTCACCCGCATGGCGGTGCAGTTCCCGAAGTTCCATGTCGAGATCTCCCGGGGCAAGACCGAGACGCTGGTCCGCCTGCTGCGCGAGCGCGCGCTCGACGCGCTGATCGTCGATGCCCGCTCGCTCACGCCTGCGCCCGATCTCGCCGTCAGGCAGGTGGTCGAGGCGGACGGCGCCTTCCTGTGCCGCAAGGGGCATCCGCTGCTCGCCCGGCGCCGGCCGCGCGGCAAGCTGCGCTTCGAGCAGCTGCTCGACTACCCCATCGCGTCGACACCGCTCAGCGACGAGCTCGCCCGCATCCTGGTCGAACGCTATGGCGAGCGGGCGCATCCGCAGGAGATGGTCACGCTCTCGAGCGACGAGATCACGCACCTGGTCCATGTGGCGCAGCAGACCGACGCGATCGTGCTCGCCATCCGCGCAGCCGGGCCCGAGCTGGTCGAACTGGAACTCACGCCCGCGCTCAAGGCCAAGGCGCGCTTTGGCCTGGTGACGGTGGCTGGCCGCGCCCAGTCGGTGTTCCTGCCCGAGATCGAGCGCCTGATGCGCGAGGTCCAGGGCTGATGGGAGCAGGCGGCGCCGCGTTTGTCGCCGACATCGCGCTCTCGCGAGACTGCGCCAGCGCCGTCAGGCGGCGTGCGTTTCCATCAGCTCGGTCTTGCGGGCTTCCAGCTGTTGTGCGAGCTGCATCAGGTCCAGGCCCCGGGTCGCCCGCGCCTTGGGGAACATCTTGTCGCGCTCGTCGTTGACGTGGTGCAGGATCGCGTCCTCCAGCTCCAGCATCAGCCTGTGGTCCTGCCCGGCCTCGTCGATCTTCGAGAGCAGTTCCCGGGCTGCCTGGTGCTCTTGCCGCGAATCCTGCAGCAGCGCTTCGTCGCCCGTGGCCTGGCCGAACGCGGGGTAGAAGATCTCTTCCTGATCCGCATGTGCACGGTCAGTTCCTGGCTGATCCGCGCTGCCAGCAGCTGCTGGTGCGGACCGTCGTGCGCCGCCTTGTACTGCTCGAAGAGCCGGATGACCTCGTTGTGGTCGTCGTCGAGCAAGGTGCATGCGTCTTGTTGGGCCATCGTTTTCTCCTGCGAAGTCGTTCGCGGACCAAGGTAACGCCTGGTCCCGGCACCGGAATGCGCCAGCCTCGCCCTTTCGTGTAGTTGCGGGCCTACAGCAACTTGAATCCGCTGCCCATCCGATGCACAGTCGCCCGATGGAGGGATGATGCTCGACACGACAACACAAGGCATGAGGCGGCCGCGTTTCTGGGCCGGCGCTCTAGCAGCGCTCGCGCTTGCGGGGACGCTCGCGGCGCCACCCGCGCATCCGCAGGCGGC
>JAQGNJ010000250.1 GCA_028291885.1 Ramlibacter sp.
GCTGCAGTTGCCCCCGCTGTCCTGGAGCATCGCTGTTCCCGGCGGCAAGGCGCGGCAGGTGATGGGCAATGGCACGCAGGTGTTCGTCGTCGACCATGCGCGCAAGGCGGACGGCGGCATCGTCGCGACGCTGGTCCGGCAACGCGAGCTGCCGGGTCGCGTCGCCACCGCATTGCCGCCGCTGCTCATGGCGAACGGAAGAAAGCTGGTTTACCCGTCGGGAACGGATCTCGCCTGGCTGGACCTGGAGACCGGCGCCACCGGCACATGGAACCTGTCGGCCATCAACGGCCGCGGCTTTTCGAAGAACTCCGAGACCACGGTCTACCTCGATGCGGGGACCGACGGGTCGGCCGGCCCTCGCCTCTTCGACATCGACCGCGCCACGCTCGTGCACGTGCGTGGCGACGAGCATGCCGACGGCACGCTGTCCCCACTCCCGGGCCGCGACGGCTGGGTCCGCTCCGGCCGCACGCTAACGCTGGGCCGCGGCGCGGTCGCGAGCGGCGAGCCCGAGCCCCTGGGCCGCGTCATCGCCGCTGCTCATGATGCAGGCCAGGTGACGCAGTGAGGTCGCCGCGGGGACAAGGCTAGGCCGCGCCCCGGTTGAGCCGCATCTCGTTGCTGCCCTGGCCCGCGCCGCTGCCCGGCGCCATCTCGCCGGCGCGGTCCAGCACCTGCGCGAGTCGCGCGGCCAGCTGTTCGGGGGCATCGTCGCCGCTGCCGATGTACACGCCTTGCGTGAGGGTGATGTGCGCCGCCTCGAAGCCACCGGCGCCGGCGCAGAGCACGGTGCGCGTCGGCGCATCGTCGCTGGCCAGCACGAGCATCGCCGGCACCACCGCTTGCGGGCCGAAGGCCTCCAGCATGTCGGGCGGGAACAGGTCCTCGGTCATCCGCGTGACCGCCGTCGGCGCCAGGCAGTTGACCCGGATGCCATGCTTTTCGCCCTCGATCGCCAGGGTCTGCATCAGTCCGACCAGGGCCATCTTGGCGGCGCCGTAGTTGCTCTGGCCGAAGTTGCCGTACAGGCCGCTGGACGACGTGGTCATCACGATGCGGCCGCGCTTTTGTTCGACCATCAGCGGCCACACGGCCTTGCTGCAATGCACGGCGCCCATCAGGTGGACGTCGAGCACCAAGCGGAAGTCCGCCAGGTCCATCTTGGCGAAGCTCTTGTCGCGCAGGATG
Organism: Ramlibacter sp.; assembly: GCA_028291885.1. Lineage (GTDB taxonomy): Bacteria > Pseudomonadota > Gammaproteobacteria > Burkholderiales > Burkholderiaceae_C > Ramlibacter. The sequence continues at coordinate 1,192 of JAQGNJ010000250.1, forward strand.
CCGGCGTTGTTCACCAGGATGTCGACGCGGCCCCATGCATCGACCGCCTGCCGCACCATGGCCTGCACGGCCGCGAAGTCGGTGACCGAGGCGGTGTTGGCGATCGCTTCGCCGCCGCGGCCGCGGATCTCGTCGACCACGGCCTGCGCGGACCCCCTCGGTGCGCCGACGGGAACTTCGCCGTTCACGGCGCCGCCCAGGTCGTTCACCAGGACGCGCGCGCCGCGCGCCGCCAGGGCCAGGGCATGCTCGCGGCCCAGCCCGCCTCCGGCGCCGGTGACGATCGCCACCCGGCCCTTGAAATCCAGTGCCATACAGTCTCCGTCCAATTGAGTGCCGGGGACTGTATCGCATGCCGATCACGCACTGCGGGTCGGCGCGCCTCCCGCCGGGGCCGCGAAACGCAGAGAATGAGCCATGCAGAATCCGCTGACCAGCAGCCTCGCCGCCGAGCGCAACAAACAGGCCATCCTGGAGGTGCTGCGCAAGGTGCTGCCCGCACGCGGAATGGCGCTGGAGATCGCCGCCGGCACGGGCCAGCATGCGGCCTGGTTCGGCGCCGGCCTGCCCGGCTGGATCTGGCAGCCGACCGACGCCGATCCGCAATCCCTGGCGGGGATCGCCGCCTGGAGCACCCAGGCCGGCTTGACCAATGTGCGGGGGCCGCTGCTCCTGGACGTCACGGCGCCGCGCTGGCCGTCGGCCGGTCCGGCCTTCACCGAACCTTTCGACGCGATCTACTGCGCCAACATGCTTCACATCGCGCCCTGGGCCGCCTGCGCCGCCCTGATGCGCGGCAGCGCCCGGCACCTGGCGCTGGACGGCGCCCTCCTGACCTATGGCCCGTACTTCGAGGACGGCATGGCTGCGGCGGACAGCAACGTCGCCTTCGATGCCAGCCTGCGTGAACGCGATCCGCAGTGGGGCATCCGCCGGATCGAGGACGTCGCCGCCGAGGCCAGGAAGGTCGGCCTGCGACTGCAGCAGCGGCACAGGATGCCGGCCAACAACCTGCTGCTGGTGTTCAGCCGGGCCCAGTAAGCCCTGCTGCCGGCCCTCAAGCGCCGCCGGCGCTGCGCAGGCGTCCACCTGCGCGACTTCCTCCGCCCCACCCAGCCTTCATTTGCAACTTTAGGTTGCGATTTTTGAAACTACTTGTTACCATTGCATGAATTCTGTAACAAAGACTGCCTTGTAGCCGCGCCCAGGGACCCTGCCCCTGGCCGCCACCGGAGAACGCCATGAGCTTTCTGAAACGCATTTTCGCCAGTGTCGGCGCGGCCCAGCCCTCCCCTCCGCTCTCCCAACTCTCCCTGCCCAGCGGTGGGCATTCCAGGAACCTGCCCGGCCAGGACAACGCCAGCCGGCGCGAGCTGCTTCGCCTGGTGCTTCGCGACACGCTGAACCGCACGGGCATCCCGGCTTCCTGGATCGGCGCCGACCTGCTGGCCGCCACGTCCCGCGGCCGCGAACCCGGCATCCATGTCCGCCTGCTGCTCAAGCACTGGGACCCGCGCCTGATGCTGCACGGGATCGCCTTCGAAAACAGCTTCAAGAAGCGGGTGCTCACCCTGGACTCCGAGGCCGAGCGCTGGCTGCTGGGGATCTCCTGGCAATTCTCCCTGGCCGACGAGAGGGCTTGCCCGGCGATGCCGCATCCCGGCGTCTGGACCTCCAGCATCCCCGAGGCTGTTGCGGCTTGCGGGGAATTCGCGGCCGACGCCGCCATGAGTGACCGCAATCCGGCCGACCTGCTCGGCGGATCCATCGTGATTTCGGGGCCGGCCGCAACTCCCGATTCGTCCGCGGCAAGGCCGGCTGCCGCGGCCGCCGTCAGGCAGGCGGGGCGCCATGCCGCGCCCGAAGCCATGACGGATGCAAGAGCGGAAGCGAAGGCCGATCTGGAACGCCTGTTCGCCATCCGCGACGAGGACATGAAGCGCCACGGCGGCGGCGCCCAGCCCCCGCAGTTCGCCGCGACCGAACCCGCCGGTCTCGACCAGATCCCCGCAGCGAGCGGCGACACCGAGGCTTCGGCACTGCACAAATCGTTCGCCAAGACCGACGTGTTCCGGCGGCCCGACCGGCCGATCGCTCCGGTCCGGCAGTAGTGCCGGCGGCGCCGGCCTAATGCTCGTGGTGCAGGTACCTGGCCTGCCGCGGCAGGCGCCAGCTCACCGCGAAAGTCACGACCATCAGCACTCGACCAGGTTGCCGGACGAGGCCGCCATGATCGAGAACACCCTGCGCCGTTTTTCCTCGGGGGAGTAGTGGGTCGACGAAGCGGCGGCGGTCGGGGTCGATAGCGAGGCGTCCATCCGCGGATGCTCGCAAGCGCGCGACGCCGCGGGTGCTCGGCTTTCCTGCGTCCGCCTGTAGGAACGATCTTGTGCCGCGCATGCACCTGCCGGCCGCCCGCCTATCATCCGTGGCTGCCCCACCAGCCCCCGCGATGAATTCCTCCAGCGTCAAGACCTACCTGCCATGGGTGGTCGCGACCGTGCTCTTCATGGAGCAGCTGGATTCGACCATCGTCAACACCGCGATCCCGAGCATCGCCGCGAGCATGCAGGTGCCTCCGCTCAGCCTCAAGGCCGTTGTCGCCAGCTACATCCTCAGCCTCGCGGTCTGCATCCCGGTCAGCGGCTGGATGGCCGACCGCTTCGGCACCCGCCGCGTGTTCTTCACCGCAGTCTCGGTGTTCACCGTCGCCTCGATCCTGTGCGGCCTGGCGCCGAACCCGCCGATGCTGGTCGCCGCCCGCCTGCTGCAGGGCGCCGGCGCCGCGATGATGATGCCGGTCGGGCGGCTCACCATCATCCGCACATTCCCGAAATCGGAACTGCTGCGGGCGATGAACTTCGTGCTCATTCCGGCGCTGATCGGGCCGCTGCTGGGGCCGACGGTCGGCGGGGTGATCGTGCACTGGCTCTCCTGGCGCGAGATCTTCTTCGTCAACATCCCGGTGGGCATCGTCGCCTTGACGCTGATCCACCGCTACCTGCCCGAGTACCGCGCCGAGTCGCCGCGGCCGCTGGACGTGATCGGCCTGGTGCTGTTCGGCTCGGGAATCGCGCTGCTGTCCTGGCTGCTGGAGATCTTCGGCGAGCACCGACTCGACGCCACCTCCACCGCGGTGCTGCTGGTGCTTTCGCTCGCGCTGCTCGGCGCCTACGGGCTGCACGCGGCCCGCACGCCCTACCCGCTGCTGCGGCTGGACCTGTTCCGCGTGCGCACATTCAGCATCTCGGTGGCCGGCGGTTTCCTCACCCGCGTCGGCATGGGCGGCATGCCCTTCCTGCTGCCCCTGCTCTACCAGCTCGGGCTGGGCTTGCCGGCCTGGCAGTCGGGCCTGCTGATGATGCCGTCGGCCATCGGCGCCATCAGCTCCAAGTTCCTGAACACCTGGGTTCTGCGCAAGCTCGGCTTCCGCAGGGTGCTGATCTTCAACACCGTGCTGATCGGCGTGGCGATCGGGTGCTACTCGCTGGTCAGCGACGCGACGCCGATCCCGCTGATCGTCGGTCTCGGCCTGTGCCTGGGCTTCTTCAACTCGCTGCAGTTCTCCAGCATGAACACCATCGCCTACGCCGACATCGAGCCGCGCGACACCAGCATGGCCAGCACGCTGGCAAGTTCGCTGCAGCAACTGTCGATGAGCTTCGGCCTGGCGACCGCGTCGCTGGTGGCTGGCTGGTACCTGGCCGGCCTGCCGCAGACCGATCGCGTGCTGGTGACCGGCGCGCTGCACCACGCCTTTCTCACCCTGGCGATCGTGACGCTGGTCTCCTCGCTCTCGTTCTGGAAGCTGCGCCCGCGGGACGGCGAGGCGGTCAGCGCCGGCGCCACCGAGCCGGTCGCGCAGGCAAGCCCGGGGCTAGGCAACGGCTAGGCAACGGCTAGGCAACGGCTAGGCAACGGCCAGGCAACGGCCAGGCAGATTGGCGACGCCGCGGCGGCGGCACAATCGATGCGCAAGGAGACCCGTTCATGAGCACCACCCCCACCTACAAACCCCTCGGCCTCAGCGGCCTGCGGGTGCCGCAGCTCTGGCTGGGCACGATGATGTTCGGCGACCAGACCAGCGAGGCGGACTCGCGCAGCATCATCGACGCGACGCGCGACGCCGGCCTGAATGCGCTCGACACCGCCGACGTCTACGCGGGCGGCGAGTCGGAGCGCATCGTCGGCAAGGCGATCGCGGCCGACCGCGAACGCTGGGTGCTGGCGACCAAGGTCGCCAACCAGGTCGGCAAGGAGCCCAACGACCGCGGCCTGTCGCGGCGCTGGATCCTGCAGCAGGTGGACAACAGCCTCAAGCGCCTGGCCACCGACTGGATCGACGTCTACTACATGCACCGCGACGACGAGACGGTGCCGATCGAGGAGACGCTCTCGACCATGGCGCGCCTGATCGAGGTCGGCAAGATCCGCTACTACGGCGTCTCGAACTTCCGCGGCTGGCGGGTCGCCCGCATGGTGGAGACGGCGCGCCGCATGGGCGTGCCGCAGCCCATCGTCTGCCAGCCGCCGTACAGCGCCGTGACCCGGCTGATCGAGACCGAGCTGCTGCCCTGCTGCAACCATTACGGCGTCGGCGTGGTCGCGTACAGCCCGCTGGCGCGCGGCGTGCTCACCGGCAAATACAAGCCGGGCGCCGAGCCCGAGGCCGGCAGCCGCGCCGCACGCGGCGACAAGCGCATCCACCAGACCGAGTTCCGCCCCGAGTCGCTCGAAGTCTCGCAGCAGTTCAAGGCCCACGCCGAAAAGCGCGGCCTGAGCCCGACGCAACTGGCGATCGCCTGGGTGCTGAACAACCAGCAGGTCAACGGCGTGATCGGCGGTCCGAAGACGCTGGCGCAATGGCAGGATTACATCGCGGCGCTGTCGCTCGAGCTCGGCGCCGAAGACGAGGCTTTTGTCGACGCTCTGGTGCCGCCGGGCTATGCCTCGACGCACGGTTACAACGACCCGATGTACCCGCTGGCGGGGCGCACCGTCGCGGCTTGAGCGGCTAAGATCGTTGCGCCCGGCGACGCCTTTTTTGCGGCGTCCGGCGCGTCAATGCAATCACCCCCAGACATCACGCCCTACCTCGGCAAGCTGATCCAGTTGCGGCGCGACCTGCACGCCCATCCCGAGCTCAAATTCGAAGAGAACCGGACCGCGGACCGGATCGCCGCCTACCTCGGCGCACTGGGCCTGCCGGTGCATCGTGGCCTCGGCGGCACCGGCGTCGTCGCCACCCTGCGCGGCAACGGCCCCAATGCCGCCGATCCGGCCCGCGCCCTCGCGCTGCGCGCCGACATGGACGCCCTGCCGGTGCAGGAAATCAACGCCTTCGGTTACGCCAGCACCAGTCCCGGCCGGATGCACGCCTGCGGCCATGACGGCCACACCGCGATGCTTCTCGGAGGCGCGACGCTGCTGGCCAAGCGTCCCGACTTCGATGGCACGGTGCATTTCATCTTCCAGCCGGGCGAGGAAGGCGGCGCCGGCGCGCAGCTGATGATGAAGGACGGGCTGTTCGACAAATTCCCGGCGAAGGCGGTGTTCGCGCTGCACAACTGGCCCGCGCTGCCGGCGGGGCAGATGGGCGTGCGTGTCGGGCCCATCATGGCGTCGGCCAACCGCTTCGAGATCCGCGTCCACGGCAAGGGCGGCCACGCGGCCCAGCCCCACACCACGGTCGA
>JAQGNJ010000259.1 GCA_028291885.1 Ramlibacter sp.
CCTCGCAGCTGCGCGAGCGCATCCAGCTGGCCGAGCTGCGCCGGCGGGTCGGCTCGCTGTCGCCGCGCGAGCTGGAGGTGATGCGCCGGGTGGTGCGCGGCATGCTCAACAAGCAGATCGCCGCGGAACTGCGGATCGCCGAGATCACCGTCAAGGTGCACCGCCGGCACGTGATGGACAAGACCGGCGCGCAGTCGCTGGCCGAGCTCGTGCGCATCGCCGAGCGGGTCGAGCCCAGCCAGCGCTGAAGCATCCGGGCGCTTTTAGCCGGCCTGAAAGCGGCCCACCCGGGCTCCCGCCGCGCTATGCTGGTTCACCTGATTGGAGCCCGCAGAATGGACCTGCTGCGTTCGCTGATGCCGGGTGATTCCGATTTGGCCGTGCGCATGCGCGGCATGGATTGGACTGCCACCGAGCTGGGTGAGCCGCAGCAATGGCCGGACTGTCTGCGCGGCGCGGTGCGCATCTGCCTGACCTCCAGGCTGCCGATCTTCCTGGGCTGGGGAGAGCAGTTCAGCCTGGTCTACAACGACGGCTGCATTCCCCTCCTCGGTCCCGGCAGGCATCCCGCGGCACTGGGCCAGCCGGCGCGCCGCAGCCTGCCCGACCTCTGGGACCAGCTGGGCCCGCTGCTGGACGCCTCGGTCAAGACCGGTATCGGCCAGCCTGCGCAGCTGGTGATGCTGGAGCAGGGCGTGCGCCTGTACTGCAGCCCGATCCTGGCCGAAGACGGCCTGACCGTCCGCGGCGTGTTCTGCCTCTGCACCCATCCGCTGGACGGCTACGAGGAACTGCAGGCCAGCGAAAGGCAGTTCCGGCGTTACTTCGACTTCGGCCCCGCCGGCATGGCGCTGACTTCGCCCGGCAAGAGCTCGTTCGAGGTGAACGCGCAGCTGTGCCGGATGCTGGGTTACAGCCGCCAGGAGCTGCTGGGCGTCACCTGGGCCGAGCTGACGCATCCGGACGACCTCGAAGCCGACCTGGCGCAGTTCCAGCGCGTGCTGGCCGGCGAGATCGACGGCTACACCATGGACAAGCGCTGGATCCGCAAGGACGGCCAGATCCTGCACACGACCATGGCCACCCACGGCCTGCGCGGCCCGCTGGGCGAAGTGCAGTTCTTCGTCAGCCTGGTGCACGACACGACGGCCCGCGAGGCGGCGGAAGCGGCCCTGCGGCGCAGCGAAGCCAACCTGGCCCACGGCCAGCGCATCAGCCATGTCGGGAGCTGGTCGTGGGACGCCGCCACCCGCGAGATGTTCTGCTCGCAGGAAACCCTGCGCATCTTCGGCCTGGAGCCCGGCCAGCAGGCCAGCGCCGAAACCTTCATGCGGCTGGTCCATCCGGCCGACACGGAGGCCGTCCGCCGCTCGTTCGAGCAGGCGCTGGCGGCCGCGGCGCCGTACGAGATCGAGTACCGCACGATCCGCCCCGATGGCACGCTGCGCCACGTCGTCAACGAGGCCCAGCCGGTGCTGGACGCCGCCGGCCAGGTGCGCGCCTACGTCGGGACCTCGATGGACGTGACGGAGCGCCGCCAGGCCCAGGAGCAGCTGAGCGCGAGCGAGCGGCGCTTCCGGCAACTGATCGAGTCCATCCCGCACCATGTCTGGAGCCTGCACGCCGGGCCGGACCGGACCCTGGCAGGCGCCCGCCTGGGCTACTGGAACCAGCGCCTCCTGGACTACACCGGCCTGAGCCCCCAGGAGTTGCGAGGCGGCGGCTGGGCCGCCCTGCATCCCGACGATCTGCAGCAGGCACGCGAACTGTGGGACGCGGCGATCGCCGGCGGAACCGAGTACCAGATGGAGCAGCGGGTCCGCGGGCGCGACGGCAACTACCGCCGCTTCGTCTGCCGGGCGGTGCCGGTGCAGGACGGCGAAGGCAGGCAGGCGGAATGGTTCGGCACCAACACCGACGTCGAGGACCGCGCGCGTTCCGAAGAGGCGCTGCGCCAGCTGCAGGCCGACCTGGCGCGGGTGGCTCGCGCGACCACCCTGGGCGGGCTGGCCGCGTCGATCGCGCACGAGGTGAACCAGCCCCTGGCGGCGATCGCAACCAGCGCCGCCGCCTGCCTGCGCTGGCTCGCGGCCAGGCCGCCCAACATCGCGGAGGCGATGGCCGCCGCGAGCCACATCGTGCGCGACGCCAGCCGGGCCGGCGACATCATCCTGCGCATCCGCAAGTTCCTGCAGCGCGGCGCGGTAAGTTCCGAAGACGTCGACCTGGTGGCGGTCGTGACGGAGGTGGCGGCCATGGTCCAGGGCGAATTGCGCACCCGCAAGGTGGCGTTGCGGATCGTCGCCGCGCCCGGGCTTCCCGCCGTGCGGGCCGACCGGGTCCAGTTGCAACAGGTGGCGCTCAACCTGCTGGTCAACGCCATCGAGGCGATGACCGACACGCCGGAAGGCTCGCGCAACCTCGATGTCGAGATCCGGCGGCAGGGCGAGGCGGATGTGGTGGTCGCGGTGAAGGACAGCGGCACCGGCCTGGCGGCCGCGGACGGGCAGCGGATCTTCGAGGCGTTCTACACCACCAAGCCGAGCGGAACGGGGATGGGCCTGACCATCAGCCGCAGCATCATCGAAGCCCACGACGGCCGGCTGTGGGCCGCGAACAATCCGGACGGTCCCGGCGCGACCGTCAGCTTCAGGCTGCCCGCAAGCCGTCCCAGGCCGGCCTTCTGACCTGTCTCACGATTGCCTCAGGTGCCAGGCCTTGGGCCGCGTGAACGCCTGGATGCCGTAGGTCGACAAGGTCAGGCCCACGCCGGAATCGCCGCAGCCGCTCCATGGCAGGCGCGGGCTGACGCGGTCGCAGCAGTTCCAGTAGACGCTGCCGGCGTTGACCCGCGCGAGCAGCCTGCGCGCCCGCTCTTCGTCGGGCGTGTAGACGCCGGCGGTGAGGCCGTAGCGCGTGTCGTTCATCAGGCGCACGGCCTCGTCGTCGCCCGAGACCTTCTGGATGCCGATCACGGGGCCGAAGCTTTCTTCCTTCATCAGCTCCATCCGCTGGTCGACGTTGCTGAACACGGTGGGCGCGTACCAGTTCCCCGGTCCGGGCAGGCGCCTGCCGCCGGTGTGCAGCGATGCGCCCTGCGCCAGCGCGTCGGTGACCTGCGCTTCCAGCACGGCGATCTGCCCGGCCCGCGTGATCGCGCCGATGTACGTCTCTTCGCTCATCGGGTCGCCGGCCTTCATGCCTTCAACGGCCTGCACGAATGCATCGACGAATGCGTCGTGGATCTTCTCGTGGACATAGATGCGCTCCACCGAGCAGCAGCTCTGGCCGGTGTTGTACATCGCGCCGTCGGCGAGCGATTCCGCCGCCGCCTTCGGGTCCGCGTCGTCGCAGACATAGGTCGGATCCTTGCCGCCGAGCTCCAGCTGCAGCTTGACGAAGCGCTTGCCCAGCGATTGCGCGATGCGCACGCCGGTCGCGTGCGAGCCGGTGAAGAACAGCCCGTCGATGGGCTGCTCCAGGAGCGCGGCGCCGACAGCGCCTTCGCCGACCAGGGCGATGAACACGTCCTGCGGGACACCCGCCTCGTGCAGCAGGCGCGCGATCTCCAGGCCGGTCAGCGTCGCGTATTCGGAAGGCTTGTAGAGGACGGCGTTGCCGGTCAGCAGCGCCGGCACGATCACGTTGCAGCCGACGAACCAGGGATAGTTCCACGCCGAGATGTTCGCGACCACGCCGAGCGGCACGTGCTCGATCTGTTCGCGCATCCCGCCTTCGTCGTGGACGGTCTCGGTCGCCGTCGCCGCTTGCACCTGCTGCAGGAAGAAGTCCAGGCGCGGCAGCAGGCCATTGAGCTCGTTGCGCGACATCCTGATCGGCTTTCCGGTTTCGCGGGTCATGGTCGCGGCCAGCGACTCGAGCTCGCGCACCACGCCGGCGCGCAAGCGCTCGATGCAGGCCACGCGGACGGCGAGAGGCGTGGCGGCCCAGGCCGGCTGCGCGGCCCGCGCGCGCCCGGCCTTGGCGGCGACGCAGGCGCCATCGTCCGCCGGCACGGCAGCGATGCGTTCACCCGTCGCCGGGTTGTGGATTGCAAGTTCGCTCATGCGGTGGCGGTCTGCGCCGCCGCGGCGGCGTCCAGGAAATCTCGCAGCAGGGCGGCGTCGTCGAGCGCCCGGGAGCCGGGCAGGTGGAATTCCGGATGCCACTGCACCGCCGCCAGGTAAGACCGGCTGCGGTCGCTGCGGCGGATCGCCTCCACCAGGCCGTCCTCGTTGCTCAGCGCCTCCACCTGGAAGCCGGGCGCCAGGTCCTTGATCGCCTGGTGGTGGATGCTGTTGACGATGGCGCGCTGCGTCTGCGGATAGAGCGCGGCAAGCCCCGACCCCGGCAGGATCTCGATGGTGTGGAAGTTCTGGTCGTAGACGGCGGCGTCGCGGTGCGTCAGGGACTTCGGCACCTGGGTCGCGATGTCCTGGTACAGCGTGCCGCCGTAGGCCACGTTCATCAGCTGCAGGCCGCGGCAGACGCCGAACACCGGCTTGCCGTGCCGCTCGAACGCGGCCACCAGCGCGATCTCGTATTCGTCGCGCACCCGGTCCCCGGCCCACCTTTCCTGCAGCGGCTGTTCGCCGTAGCTCGATGGCGAAACGTCGGCGCCGCCGTGCAGCACCAGCCCGTCCAGCCATTGCGCGAAGTGGTCCAGCGTGACGTCTCCGCGCTGCGTGGCGCCGGTCGGGCTGGGCACCATCACGGCGAGCGCGCCCGTCGACATGATCCAGTGCGCGATCGACTGCTCCACGTACTGCAGCGTCTTGCCGGTGAACAGGGCGCGCGCCGGATCGGCGTGCATGAAGCAGGCCGAGATGCCGATCTTCAGGCGCGACGACAGTTCCATCACATTGCCTGCTCGAACAGCCGCCGGAAGTCCGCGGCGGTGACCGGCCGCGGATTCGTCAGGTGGCAGATGTCGGCCATGGCGATCTCGACCAGCCGCGGCAGCTGGTCGTCCCTGACGCCGTGGTCCCGCAAGCCGCCGGTGATGCCGACGCGTGTCTTGAGCTGCTTGAGCCAGGGCACGAAGGCCTGGCCGCCGCCGCTGACCTTGCAGACGTGCGCGAGCTCGTCGAACTTCTCGGGCGCGGCTTCGTGGTTCCAGGCCAGCACGGTGTCGATCATCAGCGCGTTGCCCAGGCCGTGGTGCATGTCGCAGACCGCGCCCAGCGCATGGGCGCAGGAATGCACCGCGCCCAGGTCTTTCTGGAACGCGATGGCCCCCATCATCGAAGCCATCATCATGTCGCTGCGTGCCTGCAGGTTCTGCGGCTCGGCGACGGCCTTGACCAGGGCCCGCGCCGCGATCCGCGTGCCCTCCAGCGCGATGCCGTCGCACAGCGGATGGTAGGCCGGCGACAGGTAGCTCTCGATGTTGTGGGTGAGCGCGTCCATCCCGGTCGCGGCCGTCACGTGCGGCGGAACGGTCAGCGTCAGCTCCGGGTCGGCGAAGACCACGCAGGCCAGCAGCTTGGGGCTGAAGATGATGCGCTTGAGGTGCGTGTCGTCGTCGCTGATCACCGCGGACCGGCCCACTTCCGAGCCGGTGCCGGCGGTCGTCGGCAGCGCGACGAAGTAAGGCAGCTCCTTGTCGATGGGTTTGACCTGCGGATGGTCCCAGGCGTAGTCGATGATGTGGCCGCCGTGCGTCGCGGCGATGCCGACCACCTTGGCCACGTCCAGGGCGGCGCCGCCGCCGAAGCCGATCACCGAATCGGCCCGGTGCGACTTGAAGGCTTCGGCGCCGTCCATCACCTGGCGCGCCGTCGGATTGCCCGAGACGCCGGCGTAGACGGAGACCTGCAGGCCGTCGAGATAGCGCTTGAACTCCGCCAGCACGGGCAGCATCGCGATCGCCTTGTCGGTGACGATCAGCGGCCGCTTGAGCCCGCGCGAGAGCAGGTGGCCGGCCACTTCCTTGCGTGCACCGGCGCCGAACTTGATCGATGTCGGGAAGGAGAAACTGTTGACGCTCATGGTTGTGCCAGCTCCAGGTACATGTGTCTCTTGGCGAAGCTGCGGCCGCCGACGCGGATCGCGTCGGGCTCGACACCGAAGGAGCGGAAGCCGGCGCGCTCGTACAACCGGGTCGCCGCCCGATTGCCGTCCGTCACGGTGAGGACCAGCATTGCGACGCCGCTGGTGCGCGCCGCGGCCACGAGCCGCTCGACCAGCGCGGCGCCGATCCCGCGGCCGGCCGCCTCCGGCGCCACGTACATGCCGACCACCGTGGCCTTGTGCCGGTTCTTGGCGCGCTGCTCGCGCTGCAGGCCGGCCATCCCGCGCAGCTCGCTGTCGAAAGCGCCCCAGAAGCGCGTCCCGCCGTCGTCCTGCAGGCGCTCCTCGGTCGCGGCGAGCGCGATTTGCTCGTCCTCCTCGTGGCTGGAGGTGAAGGCCTGCGGGTGCTCGCGCAGTGCGCGCAGGCGCAGGGCCCGGAAGGCCGGAGCGTCGCTGGGCACGATGCGGCGAATGTCCATCAGATGATCTCGAAGTAGCGCTTGAGCTCCCAGTCCGTCACGCCGTCCAGCCACTGGCGCCATTCCCAGTCGCGGGTGGCGGCGAAGTGCTCGACGAAGGTGTCGCCGAGCATCTCGCGCGCGATCGCGGAATTGCGGAAGATGCGGGTGGTCGCGTCGAGCGTGCGCGGCGCGCGCGCAATGTCTTCCGCGCCCTGGTTGGTGCCGGTGATCGGCGGGGCCGTGAGCTTGAGCCCCTTCTCGACGCCGTAGATGCCCGCGGCGATGACGGCCGCCATCGCGAGGTAGGGATTGACGTCGGAGCCGGGGCAGCGCGTTTCCAGCCGCGTGCTCTTCGCGCTGCCGGCGATCACGCGGAAACTCGCCGTCCGGTTGTCCACGCCCCAGGTCGGCTTGACCGGCGCCCAGAAGCCATCGACCAGCCGCTTGTAGCTGTTGATGGTGGGCCAGAACATGGGCGCGAATTCCATCAGGCACAGCACCTGGCCGGCCAGGTAACTCTCGAACAGCGGGCTCATCCTGCGCGGGTTGTCGGCGCCGTAGAACCGGTTGGCCTTGCCGTCCGACAGGCTCTGGTGGATGTGGCCGGAGCAGCCTGGCAGCTGAGAATTCCACTTGGCCATGAAGCTGGGCATGATGCCGAAGCGCGCGCCGATCTCCTTGGCGCCGGTCTTGAACAGGATGGCGCGGTCGGCCTGCTCCAGCGCCTCCGAAAATTCCAGCGCCGCCTCGTAGACGCCCGGCCCGGTCTCGGTGTGCAGGCCTTCGATCGGCACCTTGAAGGCCTGCATCTGGTCCATGATCGCGTTGAAGTACTCGCGGTTCTGGTTCACGCGCAACAGCGAGTAGCCGAACATGCCCGGCGTCAGCGTCTCGGGTCCGACGCCTTTCTTGGCGGCCCAGCTTTGCGGCGTCTCCAGGAAGTTGAACCACTCGAATTCCATGCCGGCCATGACCTTGAAACCGAGCTTCTCGGCGCGCGCAAGAACGCGCTTGAGCGTCTGGCGCGGGCACACCGGGTACGGCGTGCCGTCGGTGTTGATGAATTCGCCGAGGAAGAAATCGATGTCGCCGTCCCACGGCACCTTGCGGTGCGTGTCGAGGTCGAGCCGGGCGAGGGCATCCGGGAAGCCGTGCTGCCATCCCGTGACGGCGGCGTTGTCGTACGGGTTGTCGCCCACGTCCCAGCCGAAGACCACGTCGCAGAAGCCGAAACCGTCGTCGGCCGCGCCTTCGAACTTGTCCTTGTGCAGGTACTTGCCGCGCAGCACGCCGTCGATGTCGCTGCAGGCGACCTTGACCTTGTTGACGCCGGACTCGCGGATCGCCGCAAGAGCCGGATGGACATTCGCATTGGCCATGTGGGTTCGCTCTCCCGTGTTCTGTTTCGCCGTGGACACACCGGCAACCGCTGTTGACAGCCTACGCGAAAAGCCGCACGCCGTGTGGCGCGCGCCGGGCTTGCTTCCCCCGTCCTGAGGGGGGTGGATGCCGGGTCGGATCGCGTGTCTGTCGGGGGAAAGTGAGAGCAGCCTCAGCCGGCGCGATCGTGCTGCGGCGGGCTGGAGAGCGTGTCGAACGAACTGTCTTCGCCGTGCGCGGCGCTGGACGCGGAGCCGGTCGATTCCATCTGCTTCTGGAGCATCTTGCGTTGCAGGTCTCGGCCCAGTTCCTTGGTGTAGTAGGCGACTTCGAATTCGTCGCGTTGCGTCTTGCGTGGTGTGGCTTTGTCGGGTTCCATGGAGCGCAAGCGTAGCGAGCAGGCACTCACCCGGTGTAGGACAAATGCCATGCCGCCTCGGGGAATTGTCCGGCAGGGCGTGTCGCGACCAGAACGTTTCCCCGGTTTCGCGGCGCCGCCGGGAGGCTTACCATGGCTGCCTGTTTCCACCGGAGACCGCCATGCCGTTGCCCGACATCGCAGCCCTGCGCACCCTGGCCCTGGTCGGACCGGCAACGGCGGGCAAGACCAGCCTGGTCGAGGCCCTGCTCTGGAAGGCCGGCGCGATCGGCGCCCCGGGCAGCGTGGAGCGCGGCACCACCGTCAGCGACCACGACCCGCTGGAGAAACGGGCCCTGCATTCGCTGAACTCCGCGCTGGCGCACTTCGAGCATGGGCTGGTCCTGACCCACCTGATCGACACCCCCGGCGCGCCCGAATTCATCGGCCAGTCGCTGCCGGCCCTGGAGGCGGTGGAGACTGCGGCCGTCGTGATCAGCGCCACTGCGGGCATCGAACCGATGGCGCGGCGGATGATGGCCTGGGCGGCGCAGCGCGGTCGCGACCGGCTGATCGTCGTCAACAAGATCGACGCGCAAGGCGTGAATCCGCAGGCGGTGCTGGAACAGATCCAGGCCGAGTTCGGCCGCGAGTGCCTGCCGGTCAACCTCCCGGCGGGCCGCGGAACCCGGGTGGTGGACTGCTTCTACAACAAGGCCGACGAGGGCACGCCCACGGATTTTTCCTCGGTGGCCCAGGCCCATCGCGCGCTGGTCGACCAGGTCGTGGAGGTGGACGCCGCCTTCGTCGAGCGCTACCTCAACGAGGGCGACGTCGACCCGGCGGAACTGCACGCGCCGCTGGAACAGGCGCTGCGCGAAGGCCACCTGGTGCCCGTGTGCTTCGTCTCCGCGCGCACCGGCGCCGGCGTCGCCGAACTGCTGGAGGTGATCACGCGCCTGCTGCCGCATCCGGGTGAGGGCAACCCGCCGGAGTTCCTCCGAGGCGAGGGCGCGCAGGCAAAGCCGATCCAGGCCGTTGCCGATCCTTCGCTGCACGTGCTGGCCCACGTGTTCAAGATCACGCAGGACCCCTACGTCGGCAAGATGGGCATCCTGCGGGTGCACCAGGGAACGATCACGAGGGACAGCCAGCTGTTCGTCGGCGACGGCAGGCGGCCGTTCAAGGTCGGCCACCTGTTCATGCTGCAAGGCAAGGACTTCGCGGAGGTCTCGCGCGCCGTCCCGGGCGACATCTGCGCCATCGCGAAGGTCGAGGACCTGCACTTCGACGCCGTGCTGCACGACGCCGCCGAAGACGACCACATCCACCTGAAGCCGCTGGAGTTCCCGCTGCCGGTGCACGGCCTGGCGATCGAGCCGAAGCGGCGCGGCGACGAACAGCGGCTGCACGACATCCTGCACAAGCTGGTGAGCGAGGATCCCTGCCTGCGGCTGGAGCACGTGGCCGCGACCAACGAAAGCGTGGTGTACGGCCTGGGGGAGCAGCACCTGCGCACGGTGATGGAACGGCTGACCGAGGTGCACAAGTGCGACGTCGCAACCCGGCCGCCGCGCATCGCGTACCGCGAGACCATCACCGCGCCGGCCGAAGGCCACTTCCGCCACAAGAAGCAGACCGGCGGCGCCGGCCAGTTCGGCGAGGTGATGCTGCGGGTGGAGCCGCTGCCGCGCGGCGCGGGCTTCGAGTTCGTCGACGAGGTCAAGGGCGGCGCCATCCCGTACAACTTCATCCCCGCCGTGGAGAAGGGCGTGCGCCAGGCGCTGGAACAGGGCGTGGTCGCCGGCTATCCGGTGGTCGACCTGCGGGTGGTGGTCTACGACGGCAAGCACCACAGCGTCGACAGCAAGGAGATCGCCTTCATCACCGCCGGCCGCAAGGCCCTGATCGCGGCGGTGCAGGCCGCGACGCCGAACGTGCTGGAGCCGATCGTCAACATGGAGATCGCGGCGCCGGAGCAGAACATCGGCGACATCACCGGCGACCTGGCGGCGCGGCGTGGCCAGGTGAGCGGCACGCAGTCCGCCACCAGCGGTGCGTTGACGGTGGTCGGCCAGGCGCCGCTGTCCGAGCTGTCCAGCTACCAGTCGCGGCTGAACGCGCTCACCGGCGGCCAGGGCAGCTTCCGGCTGGAGTTCAGCCATTACGAATCCGTGCCGCCGACGGTGCAGCGGCAGCTGATGTCACAGTACCGGGTGCGCGACGAGGGCTGAGCGCGAGGGCGCCGGCGCCGCTCGCTTGAAACCGCGCCGCGTCGCCCTCATCTTCCTGTTTTGGAGCGCCTCGCATGTCCACAACCACCGCATCCCCCGTCCTCGGCGTCAAGCCGCTGGGCTTTCCCTGGGAAACCTCGGACCCGTTCCTGTTCTGCGCGTACCACGACGACGCGTATCCCAAATCGAACGGCAAGATGGGCCCGGCGACCTCGCTCGCCGGCCGCGACATCGGCCAGGACTTCAGCCGCAAGGACGGCTGGAGCATGTACCACGGCGACGCCGTGCCGGGCTTTCCGGCGCATCCGCACCGCGGCTTCGAGACGGTCACCATCGTTCGCAAGGGCCTGATCGACCATTCGGATTCGCTGGGCGCCGCGGCGCGCTTCGGCCGCGGCGACGTGCAGTGGCTGACGGCGGGACAGGGCGTGGTCCATGCGGAGATGTTTCCGCTGCTGGACGCCGAGCGCGACAACCCGCTGGAGCTGTTCCAGATCTGGCTGAACCTGCCGGCGAGCAGCAAGATGTCGCCGCCGCACTTCACCATGCTTTGGTCGGAGCAGATCCCGCGCCGCGTGACGGCCGATGGAGCCGGCCGCAAGACCGAGGTGGCGGTGATCGCCGGCAAGCTGGCCGGCGCCGACGCGCCGCTGTCGCCGCCGCCCGATTCCTGGGCCGCGCAGCCGGAATCCGACGTCGCGATCTGGACCATCACCATGGAGCCCGGCGCGCGCTGGACCCTGCCGGCGGCGAGCGGCAAGGACACGCGGCGCCACCTGTACTTCTTCAAGGGGAAGTCGGCGCAGGTCGCGGGACGCGACGTCCAGCCGCCGTCGGTGATCGAGCTGGCGGCGGACGCCGACGTGGAGCTGGTGAACGGCGACGGTCTCGGCGAGTTCCTGCTGCTGCAGGGCCGGCCGCTGGGCGAGCCGGTCGTGCAGTACGGCCCGTTCGTGATGAACACGCAGGCCGAGATCATGCAGACCATGCAGGAGTACCGCCGCACGCAGTTCGGCGGCTGGCCCTGGCCGGACAGCGCGCCGGTGCACGGCACCGACCCGGCGCGGTTCGCCAAGCACCCGGATGGGCGCGAGGAAAGGCCCGAACCGGTCTCCACTTGACTGGCGGAATCAGCGTCCCGGCTGTGCCAACGAAATCCGAACCTGAGTCGGGCACATCAACCCGCCTCTGAAGGCCATCCGCCGGTGGTCGTCGCGTACCGGCGGGTGTGGGGCGCACCCGGTTCGCTTGACTGCGGCGGCGCGAAGCTGCTGCGCCGCGAGGACTTGTTCCCTCGCACCGGTGGGCTTGCATGGCCTGACCCGTCCGGCTAGACATGTTTCATGTAACAAATCAGGCGCCATGACCACCAGGGCCCCCTCGACCGCGGAACGTGTGAAGAAGCATCGAGATGCCTTGCGCGCGGCGGGCTTGCGGCCGGTGCAGATCTGGGTGCCTGACACACGGCAGCCCGGCTTTGCGGCCGAATGCCGCCGGCAGTCCCGCATCGTTGCGCGCAAGGAAGCCGAGAGCGCCAGCCAGCAATGGCTCGAGCAGGTAGCCGATACCGACGGATGGCGCTGAGACGTGGCGCGCGCCGCTTCGGTCATTCGGCGCGGAGACCTCGTCACCGTGGCGCTGCAGGGTGACCTGGGCAAACCACGCCCGGCGCTGGAGCCAAACGCCGGCAATGGCTTGCAGCGGCCCTCGCAGGTGATGGTGGACAAGCCACAGTCGGTGCAACGTCAGCGGCTGGGGCCGGTGTTCGGGCGTGTGGACGACGAGACGATGCTGGCCGTGAACCGTGCGCTGGCGGTCTTCCT
Source organism: Ramlibacter sp. (assembly GCA_028291885.1). Classification (GTDB taxonomy): domain Bacteria; phylum Pseudomonadota; class Gammaproteobacteria; order Burkholderiales; family Burkholderiaceae_C; genus Ramlibacter. Next base: position 12,269 of record JAQGNJ010000259.1, read on the forward strand.
GGGCCTGGCATGAAGCGCCCGGAATGAACGAAGCGGAAACTCGCGCCACCTGGCCTGCAGGGCCGCTGCGGACGCGACGTTGCGGCAAAATCGCGGCATGAAAATCGAAAAAGATTCCGTGGTCACCCTGCAATACAAGGTGGCCGATGCGCAAGGCAAGCTGATCGAGTCCAGCGACCAGCCCATGACTTACCTGCACGGCGGCTACGAGAACACGCTGCCCAAGATCGAAGAGGCGCTGGACGGCAAGGAAGCCGGCTACCAGGTGACGCTGGCGCTGCAGCCGCAGGACGCGTTCGGCGAGCGCGACGAGGGCCTGACCAAGACCATCTCGCGGGCGGACTTCCCAGCCGGCGTCAAGGTCGGTGGCCAGCTCGAGGGCTACACCGACGACGGCCGCAAGCAGGTTTTCAACGTGGTCAAGATCAAGGGCCAGCAGGTGCTGCTCGACGCCAACCATCCGCTGGCTGGCAAGGCGCTGCGCTTCAGCCTCAAGGTCACGGGCGTGCGCCCGGCGAGCGAGGAAGAGATCACCCACCGCCACGTGCACGGCGAGCACGGCCACAACCACTGAGGCCAGGGCCATGAAGATCAGGAAAATCGCCGGCGCCCTTGGCGCCGAACTCTCGGACGTGGACCTCGCCTGCGGCCTCGACAAGCAACAGGCGGCGCAGGTGCGCCAGGCGCTGCTCGAGCACCAGGTCATCTTCCTGCGCAACCAGGACCTCACGCCGCGGCAATTCCTCGCGTTCTCGCAGGCGATGGGGGAGCCGGTCGAGTACCCCTTCGTCAAGGGCATCGACGGCTTCCCGCAGATCATCGAGGTCAAGAAGCTGGAGCACGAGAAGAGCAACTTCGGCGGCATCTGGCATTCGGACACCACCTACCTGGAGCAGCCGCCGATGGGCTCGATGCTGCTGTCGCGCGAGGTTCCGCCCTACGGCGGCGACACCCTGTTCGCCAGCCAGTACGCCGCATACGATGCGCTGTCGGACACCATGAAGAGCCTGCTGGCCGACCTGAAGGGCGTCAGCAGTTCGGCCAAGGCCGACGTCAGCAAGACGCGAGAGGACCGGATCAAGGAGGGCGGCAAGCAGGAGGCGCCCAGGGAATACCGGGCCGAGCACCCGGTGGTGCGCACGCATCCGGAAACGGGGCGCAAGGCCCTTTTCGTGAACGTCGCGCACACGGCCGGCATCAAGGGAATGACCGACGAGGAAAGCGCGCCGCTGCTGCGCTTTTTGTTCGAGCACCAGGTCAAGCCCGAATTCACCTGCCGCTTCGTCTGGGAACCCAACGCGATCGCCTTCTGGGACAACCGCTGCGTGCAGCACAACCCGGTCAACGACTATCACGGCTTCCGGCGCGTCATGCACCGGATCACGCTGCGGGGCGACACGCCGGCCTGAAGCGGCAAAAGAAAACGCGCCCTCGGGCGCGTTTTCGCTGGGGCGCTGCCCTGCTTACTTCGACACGACCCGGACCATCTCCAGGCACTTGTTGGAGTAGCCCCACTCGTTGTCGTACCAGGACACGAGCTTGACGAAGGTGCCGTCCAGCGCGATGCCGGCGTCGGCGTCGAAGATCGAGGTGCGGGCGTCGCCGCGGAAGTCGGTGGCGACGACCTTGTCCTCGGTGTAGCCCAGGATGCCCTTGAGCGCGCCTTCGCTCTGGGCCTTGAACTCGGCGCAGATCTCCTTGTAGCTGGCTTCCTTGACCAGCTCCACCGTCAGGTCGACCACCGACACGTCGGACGTCGGCACGCGAAAGGACATGCCGGTCAGCTTCTTGTTCAGCTCGGGGATCACGACGCCGACCGCCTTGGCCGCACCGGTCGACGACGGGATGATGTTTTCCAGGATGCCGCGGCCGCCGCGCCAGTCCTTGTTGCTCGGGCCGTCGACGGTCTTCTGCGTCGCGGTCGCCGCGTGCACCGTCGTCATCAGGCCGCGCTTGATGCCCCACTTGTCGTTCAGCACCTTGGCCAGGGGCGCCAGGCAGTTGGTGGTGCACGAGGCGTTGGAGATGATGGCCTCGCCCTTGTAGGTCTTGTCGTTGACGCCGAAGACGAACATCGGCGTGTCGTCCTTGCTGGGCGCGGAGATGATCACCTTCCTGGCGCCGGCCGTGAGGTGCTTCTCGGCGCTGGCCTTGTCCAGGAACAGGCCGGTCGACTCGATCACGACCTGGGCGCCGACTTCGTTCCACTTCAGGTTGGCGGGGTCGCGCTCCTGCGTCAGGCGGATCTTCTTGCCGTTGATGACCAGCGTGGTGCCGTCGACCTTGATCTCGCCTTTGAAGCGGCCGTGCACGCTGTCGTACTGCAGCATGTAAGCGAGGTAGTCGGGCTCGAGCAAGTCGTTGATGCCGACGATTTCGATGTCGCTGAAGTTTTGCACTGCGCTGCGCAGCACGTTGCGTCCGATGCGCCCGAATCCGTTGATGCCGATCTTGATGGTCATTTCATTCTCCTGAATAGCAATAAAGCCGAGCCCGCACTGACGAGACTCAAGCCTGCGATGACAAAACTTTTCGAAC
>JAQGNJ010000276.1 GCA_028291885.1 Ramlibacter sp.
TTCGTGCTGGAGTTCGGGCGCGCCGAGCTGTGGCGCGGCGGCATCGCCACGGTCTGCCCGCTGCAGACGCCAGACGCGCTGCGGCATGTTCACGCGCAGCTTGCGGATGTCCTGCGCGCGCAGGCACTGCCCGTTGAAGAACGGCCCTTGCGCGCGCACGTCACGCTGGCGCGGCGAGCCCAGGGCGCGGCCGTGCCGACCGAAGGGCCGGCTTTCGAATGGGTCGTGGGGAACGGCCTGGCGCTGGTGGAATCGCTGCCCGGAGGCCAGGGCTACCGGGTGCTGGGGCGCTTCGGCTGAAGGCGCTCAGCGCTGGCGCGCCTTGTCGATCGCCTCGCGGGCGCCGGCTTCGGCGGCGACCGCCAGGTCCAGCGACGAGCGGCACAGTCCCGCGTGCTGGTAGTTGATGTTTTCGTACAGTTCGGCGGCGGCGGGGCAGGCTTGCAGCACCGCCTGCAGACCGGCGTCCTGCGGCGCGACCGCAAGCTCGCTGGCCAGGTGGTTCACCACGGACCGGTATTGCTCCGCGTCCACGGCCTCCGTGCTGTGCTCCAGCCGCTCGAGAACGCGGGCCAGCAGGACCAGATTCTTGTTGAGGATGACTGAATTGTTCATGCATCCCACATTGGGCCGCCCGCGCCGGTTGCAAGGTAGGCGCAGGCAGGATGCTGGGACCGGCCGGGTCCTACCGGCGGCGCGGCCCCGGCGGGTCGGCCTCGGGCCCGGCGCCCGCACCCGGATGGGTGGACTCGAAGTCGCGTTCGCCGGCCGGGCCGGTGGCTTGCGGTTTCTGCGGGCGCAGCGCCGCATCCCGGATTGCATAGAGCGCCTGCAGGTCTTCCAGCACTTCCTGGTCGCTCGTCGGGTCCGGCTCGGGCTGCGCGGCTGGAGCGGCCATGGCCGCGACCGCGGCAGCGGGCATGTCGATCGCGGCCGCTTCCGGCGGCTCGGGCGCGCGTTGCCGCGCGGCGGGGGCGGCAGTGGCGGGCATGGCTGCCAGCGCATCGCCGTTCACGGCCGCCAGCGCGTCGCCGGGCGCCGCCGCTGCGGACGCCGACCACGTGTCGGGCGCCGGCATGGTCGAGGGGACCTGGGCGTTCGGGTTGTGGAACTGCCAGGACAGGCTGAACAGCCATTCGTCCACCCGCGGGTCGAAACGGGCGATTTCGTCCATGAAGCTGCTCTGGAAGGCGGGCACATAGGTCAGGAGGCGGTCGACGCCGTCGCGCACGATCAGCTGGACGTGCATCCCGGTTTTCTGCCTGCGCGTGACCACGGACAGGATGCGGCAATCGATCCAGGCCGAAGGGATGCCGTGGCGGCGCATGGAATCGCGCAGCACCACCTGGACCAGCTCGCGCCGCGGTGCGTTGCGCGATCCGGTGGCGGTGCTGTCTTCGCTTTCATGGAACTGTGCGGAGTCGGCGCCGAGCCCGGGAGCCGGACCTCGACCGAACATCTTCTTGATCAGTTGCATGGTGACGATTGTGCGCGATTCCCCGCCCGCGGGCCGGTTCGCAGCCACTCGGGAGATTGCTTATTGCGCGGAATGCAACGGGGTGAGCAGCCGCGCCGCGACATTGACCTTGCGGCCGACCCGCTCCACGCGGACCACCTCCGCCTCGCAGCGGGTGTGGTAGTCCTGGCCGTCCAGCGAGTACTCCATGGTCATGGAGATCCGGGCGCCGACCTGGGGCTCGGCATCCGTCTCGAAGAACACGCCCGTCTCGCTGATGTCGTGGGTTTCGCCTTCGCCGTCATCCAGCGTGATCGGCAGGGCGATCCCGTAGCGGTCCGCCGATCGCAGGTCCGCCATGGCCGTTGCGGCCTCGTTGCGCGCGTCAGTGTGCTGCATGGAAGTCTCCTGGTTGGGGCTCAGGCGCCGGGCTCGAAGAACGGGTGGCACAAGCGGGCGGCGATGCTGAAGCGCTCACCGAACGGTTCGACCCGCACCACCTCGACCTCGCAGGGAAGCGGAAAGTTGTGGCCGTCCAGGCTGTAGCGAAGCGTCAGCTGCACGATCGCGCCGACCGGGTAGGCGACGTCGCTGTCGAAGCTCAGGCCGGTGGCGCTCAGGTCGCGCGTGTGGCCCTGGCTGCCGTCCGAGGTGTACGGCAGGCCGACACCGAAGCGCTCGGCGCGGCGCTGGTCGCGCGACGTCGCGGCGGGCGCCGGGCTGGCGGTCGTCAGGGGTTCGGGTGCCATTGCATCTCCTCCTCGCCACGGCCCAGGCCATGGCTCGACTCGAGCTTAGGCACATCCTGAAACAGGTCCGTAGGACGGTTCCGATGGGCGCCTGTCGGACGGGATGCCGACCTGCCCGCAGCTCAATGTTCGGTGAGCTGGAATTGCATCCGGGTGCCGGCGAGCTCCACGACATCCCGGTGCGACAGCAGGACCGGGTCGTGTCCCAGCGGACGGCCGTTCAGCGTCGGCGCCTTGTCGCCGTCGAGGTGCGCGATGAAGAAGCCCGTGCGCCGGTGCGAGACCGCGACGACGGCGACGCCCGGCTTGCCGAAGGTGGTCACGGCCTTGACGACCGGCACCTCGAGCCCGGCGGAGGAACCGTCGAGCACCCGAAAGCTGGCCTGCAGCTGGGCCGACGCCATCATCTGCGAATCGAACTGCGTGGTCTGGCCGAAGCCGGAATCGCCGGAGGCGGTGAGGAACTGGATCTTGAAGTGGCCGATCGCGATGACGTCGCCGTCGTGCAGCTGCTGGCGCTTGACCCGCTTGTTGTTGACGAAGGTGCCGTTGGTGCTGCCCAGGTCCTCGATGAACACGTCGGCCAGGCTCTTGAGATCGAAGGCGCAGTGGCTTCCGCTCACCACCAGGTTGTCCAGCACGATGTCGTTGCTGTCCCTGCGCCCCAGCGTGGTCCGGTCCTTGGTCAGGTAGACGTGCTTGACTTCCACGCCTTCGACGGTTGCGATGAGTTGCGGCACGCGGGCCTCCTTGGCAGTTCGCCACCATCGTAGTTCGCCCAACCCGGCCGGGCAAGGGTAGTAGTCCGCCGCTCGACTCCGGTCCGTCGGACGCAGCGGACAGCATCCCTCTTTTTCTCTTCTCCTACACTCGCCCCACCCATGACCGAGCCGAACGTTTCCCGCACGACCTGGCTGATGCTGCTGGCGCTGTGCACGGCCTTCATGCTGAGCCAGGCGTATCGCACGGTCGCTGCGATGATGGCGACGCAGTTGCAGGCGGACTTCGCGCTGTCGCCGCAGCAGCTCGGCGTCTTCGCCGGCGCCTTCCATTTCGCCTTCGGCGCGATGCAGCTGTTCATGGGGATCGGCATCGACCTGCACGGCGTCAGGAAAACGGTGCTGACTGCGTTTCCGCTGGCGATCGTCGGCTCGGTGGTGTCGGCGCTGGCGCCGACCTACTGGCTGCTGGTCCTGGGGCAGGTGCTGGTCGGCGTCGGCTGTGCACCCGCGTTCCTGGTGTGCACCGTGTTCATCGCGCGGCGCTTTCCCTCGCAGCGCTTCGCTGCCGTCTCCGGCCTGGCGCTGGGCATCGGCGGACTGGGCCTGCTGCTGACCGGAACGCCGCTGGCCTGGCTGGTCCACGTGCGCTCCTGGCGCGCCGGTTTCGCGGCGCTGGCGCTGGGCTCGGCGCTGGCCTGGCTGGCGATCTTCTGCCTGGTGCGCGAGGCGGCGCCCGCGCAAAGCGCGAATCCCGAGTCGGCGTGGCAGGCGCTGCGCCGCTTCGGGTCCCTGTTCGCCCAGCCCCACACGCTGGGCATCGTCGCCCTGGGCGCGGTCAGCTACGCCTCCTTCATCACGCTGCGGGGCCTCTGGCTGGGGCCGCTCCTGATCGAGCGCCACGGCTTCTCGCTGGTGCAAAGCGGCCACGTCGCGCTCGCCGTTTCGCTGGTCGCCCTGTTCGGTTCGCCGCTGTTCGGCCGGCTCGACCCCAGGAACGCGGCGCAGCGGCGGCGCTGGATCGTCACCCTCACGCTGGTCATGGCGATCCTGTTCTTCGTGCTGGCGCTGGCGCCGGCCGCGCCGCTCAGCGTGGCCGTCTCGATCGCGGTTGGCTTCCTGAGCGGCTACATCGTCCTGCAGTACGCGGATGTTCGCGCCGCCTACCCGGAATCGCTCACCGGCCGGGCGATGGCGGTCTTCACCATGGCCATGTTCCTGGGCATCGCGCTGATGCAATGGATCACCGGCGCGGTCGCCTCGATCGCCACGGCGAACCAGGTCGAACCGTTCACCGCGGTCATGCTGACGGTCGCGGCGCTGCTGGCCACGGGCGCCGTCGCGTTCGTCGGCCTGCCCGCGCCCCACGCGCGCCGGCCCTGACGCCGGCATGGGCCGGAATGCGCGCGTATGCTGCGCACTCTTTTCAGGAGTACCCCCCATGCCGCCCCGCCTGACAGCCAGTGATTTCGACCAGGACTTGCTGATTCTTTTCGACGCCTATGTCCACGGCAACCTCGATCGCCGCGGCTTCCTCGACAAGGCGAAGAAGTTCGCCAAGGCCGGCGTCACCAGCGCCGGCCTGCTGGCCGCCCTGAGCCCCGACTTCGCCGCCGGCCAGCAGGTGCCGCCGAACGATGCACGGCTGAAGATCGAACGGGTCACGTACGACTCGCCCACCGGCAGCGGCAAGGTCCGCGGCTACCTCGCGCGTCCCGCCAGCGCCAGCGCCAACAAGCTTCCCGCCATCGTGGTGGTGCATGAGAACCGGGGCCTCAATCCGCACATCGAGGACATCGCGCGGCGGCTGGCGCTGGACGGCTTCATGGCCTTTGCCCCGGATGCGCTGACGCCGCTGGGCGGCTATCCCGGCGACGAGGACAAGGCGCGCGAGCTGTTCGGCAGGCTCGACCAGGCCAGGACCCGCGAGGACTTCCGCGCCGGCGCCCTCTGGCTCGACGCCCGCGCCGACAGCACGGGCAAGCTCGGCGCGGTCGGCTTCTGCTGGGGCGGCGGCATCGTGCACTGGCTGTCCACGCAGCTGCCGCAGCTGGACGCCGGCGTGCCCTTCTACGGCGACACGCCCGAACCTGCCGAAGCCGCCAAGGTGAAGTCGCCGCTGCTGGTGCAGCAGGCCGCGGTCGACGAGCGCATCAACGCGGACTGGCCCGCCTACGAGGCCGCCCTGAAGCGCGCCGGGGTGAAGTACATCGCCTACCGCTATCCCGGCACCCAGCACGGATTCAACAACGACGCCACGCCGCGCTACGACGCGCCGGCCGCCAAGCTGGCCTGGGGGCGCACCGTCGCCTTCTTCCGCCAGCAGCTGCAGGCCGCGCCGGTGGCGGCGGCCGCTGCGACGGCGCGGCTGCGAGGCACCATCCTGTCGGTTCCGGTCTCGTTCTCGGCGCCCAGCATCACCGTGCGCACGCGCGCAGGCGAGGTGATGACCCTGGCGATGGCCGGCAACGTCGTCGTCTCGGAGGTCTATCCGGTCGAGCTCGCCGACATCAAGGCCGGCAGCTTCATCGGCGTCGGCGCGATGCCGCAGGCCGACGGCACGCAGCGCGCGATCGCCGCGACGGTGTTCCCGGAATCGGCGCGCGGCACCGGCGAAGGCCACCGTCCGTTCGACCTGATGCCGGACAGCACGATGACCAACGCCACGGTGGCGGACGTGGTCGCCGCTCCCGAGGGCCGGCGCCTGCGTCTGCGCTACAAGGACGGCGAAAAGACCATCGTCGTGCCGCCGGACGCGCCGGTCGTCAGCTTCCGGCCCGCCGACCAGAGCTTGCTGGTGCCCGGCGCCAGCATGTCGCTCACCGTGCAGGAGCACGAGGGAAAGCCGGTGGTGATCCGCATCAGCGTCGGCCGCAACGGCTTCGCCGTGCCGTACTAGGGCCTGTTCAACGCTATTTCCGGGGGACGCGTTGCTCGTTTTGGCCGCAACCCCGCAGGGGAACAAGCGTTCGCGCCCCCGGAAATAGCGTGAACAGGCCCTAACGCAGCATGTGGAAATTGAGCAGCCTGGTGGCGATCACCGTTTCCGCCAGGAAGCAAAGCAGGGCCAGCAGGAAGCTCACCACCCCCAGCAGGAAGCTGATCACCGCATAGCTGTCGATGTTCACGGCGGTCGTCTGGCCGAGGAACAGCAGGATGATGGTGACGCCGATCAGGAACGCGCAGCTGGTCAGCAGCGCGATGCAGCCGTTGGCCAGGCGGCCGCGCTGCCGCAGCTCCGTGAGTTCGACCGCGGCCCGGCCCAGGAACTCCGGATCGCTGGAAGCGAGCGCCCGGTCCTCGACCAGCCGGGCGCGGTCGATGATGCGGCCGAGCCGGCCGGCGACGGCGCCGATCATGCCGGCGACGGCCGTGAGCAGGAACACGGGGGCGACCGCCAGCTGGATGCCGTGGGTGACGGCGCTGGGTTCTAGAGGAAAAGCCATCGCCGATTATTGCCGCCCCGCCGCGGCGGCCGCACGGCAAGCGGTTATCCTGCGGACCGACCGCATGCACACCACCCAAGACACCCCCAGCAAGGAGCAGATCGCCCTGCTCGAACCCTTCGAACAACTCGGCCTGGACCGGATCGAGCTGGTCGCCAGCGCGGCCCACGCGCGCGAAGCCGCCGCCGAACTGGCGGCGGCCGGCGTGCTGGGCTTCGACACCGAGTCCAAGCCGACCTTCTTCAAGGACCAGGTTTCGGAAGGGCCGCACATCGTGCAGCTGGCGACCCGCGAGCGGGCCTGGATCTTCCAGCTGCACGACCCGGAATGCCGCGCCATCGCCGCCGGCCTGCTGGCCCTGCCCGGCGTCGTCAAGGCCGGCTTCGGCCTGGGCGACGACCGCAGGCGCATCGTCAGCAAGCTCGGTGTGGAGCCTGCCGCCGTCCTGGAGCTGAACGCGGTGTTCCGCGAGCGCGGCTACCGCAAGGACATGGGCGTCAAGGGCGCGGTCGCCGTGCTGTTCAACCGGCGCTACATCAAGTCCAAGAAGGCCGCGACCTCGAACTGGGCCAATCCCAGGCTCACTCCGGCGCAGCTGGTGTACGCCGCCAACGACGCCTGGGCGGCGATCCGCGTCTACGACGGCCTGGGCCTGGCATGAACCGCACGGCCGCTGCGAGGGCGGACACCGCAGCCTTCGGGGCGCAGGTTCGCTGATGAAGGCCTGGCGGATCGCGGCGGCGGGCCTGGTCTCCCTGGGCGTCGCGATGGGCATCGGCCGCTTCGCCTTCACGCCCCTGTTGCCGATGATGCTGGCAGACGGCGTGCTCGACCTGCCGACGGCGAGCTGGCTGGCCAGCGCCAACTACTTCGGTTATCTCATCGGCGCCCTGCTCTGCACCTTCCAGCCCTGGATCTGGCGGCGCCTTGGCAGCCCGCGGCAACCCCGGCCTGCGGCGCTGGTGCGGGGCGGGCTGGTTGCGACAGCGCTCCTCACGCTCGGCATGGCGCTGCACCTGCCCGCCGCGTGGCCGGCGCTGCGCCTGGCTGCCGGCGTGATCAGCGCAGTGGTGTTCGTCTACACCACGGGCTGGTGCCTGGCCCAGCTGGCACGGCTGAACGTGCCGGCCATGGGCGCGCTGATCTACACCGGCCCGGGCGCCGGCATCGTTCTCAGCGGCCTCGCGGCCAGCGCAATGGTCGCGATCGGCTGGACGGCCGCGACCGGCTGGCTGATCTTCGGCGTGCTGGCGGTCGCGCTCACGGCGCTGGTGTGGCCCGTCTTCGACCCGCGACGGGAGCTGGAGCCGGTTGCCGCGACCGCGGCGTCCGATGGCGGCAGGCCGGCGCCGTCCGGCGTTCGCACCGAGGTCGGCCTGCTCACGCTTGCCTATGGCCTCGCCGGCTTCGGCTACATCATCACCGCGACCTTCCTGCCGGTGATCGCGCGGCAGGCCCTGCCCAGTTCGCCCTGGCTGGACCTGTTCTGGCCGATCTTCGGCCTGGGCGTGATCCTCGGCGCCATGGTGGCGTCGCGCCTGCCTGCCGCCTGGGACCGCCGCGTGCTGCTCGCGGCCTGCTACCTGGTCCAGTCCGCGGGCGTCGCCGCCAGCCTGGTGAGCCCGACGCTGGGCGGCTTCGCGGTCGGCAGCCTGCTGCTGGGCCTGCCTTTCACGGCGATCACCTTCTTCGCGATGCAGGAAGTGCGCCGCCTGCGGCCGCAACAGGTGTCGAGCGCCATCGGCCTGTTGACGGCGATGTACGGCGTCGGCCAGATCGTCGGCCCGCCGCTGGCGGCCGCGCTGCTGGCGCGCAGCCCCACGCCCGGCATTGGCTTCACCCGTTCGCTGGAGATCGCCGCCGCAACCCTGCTGCTGGGCGCGTTGCTCTATCTCTGGATGGCGCGCCGCCACCCACCGCAAGCTGGCTCGGCCACCGAATAAACGGGCTTGCGGGACTGGAAATTCGTTTCCGCCCGGCCAGCGTTCAGTATACTGATCGTCATTCCGAAACCGCGCCGTTCGCGCTCCCTGAAAGAGGCCGACCCATGTTCCCGAAAAATGCCTGGTACGTCGCGTGCATGCCCGACGAAATCGACAGCAAGCCCCTGGGCCGCAGGATCTGCGGCGAACCCATGGTCCTGTACCGCGGACCGCAGAACAAGGCGACGGCGCTGGAAGACTTCTGCCCGCATCGCGGCGCGCCGCTGTCGCTCGGCTCGGTCGTCGAAGGCAAGCTGGTCTGCGGTTACCACGGCCTGGAAATGGGCTGCGAAGGCAAGACCGTGGCCATGCCCGGCCAGCGCGTGCGCGGCTTCCCGCCGATCCGCTCGTTCCCGGTGATCGAGCGCTACGGCTTCATCTGGGTCTGGCCCGGCGACGCCGAACAGGCCGACCCGGCCAGGCTGCACCACCTGGAATGGGCCGAGAGCCCGGACTGGGCCTATGGCGGCGGCCTGTACCACATCGATTGCGACTACCGCCTGATGATCGACAACCTGATGGACCTGACGCACGAAACCTACGTCCACGCGTCGACCATCGGACAGAAGGAGATCGACGAGACGCCGACGACCACCGTGACCGAAGGCGACATGGTCGTGACCAGCCGCCACATGGAAAACATCATGGCGCCGCCGTTCTGGCGCATGGCGCTGCGCGGCAACAACCTGGCCGACGACGTCCCGGTGGACCGCTGGCAGATCTGCCGCTTCACGCCGCCCAGCCACGTGATGATCGAGGTCGGCGTGGCCCACGCCGGCAATGGCGGCTACCACGCCGACCCGGGCGTCAAGGCCTCGAGCATCGTCGTCGACTTCATCACGCCGGAAACCGAGACCTCGATCTGGTATTTTTGGGGGATGGCAAGAAACTTCAATCCCAGGGACAAGGCGCTCACCGCGAGCATCCGCGAAGGACAGGCAAAGATCTTCGGCGAGGACCTCGAGATGCTCGAGCGCCAGCAGCAGAACCTGCTGGCCAATCCGCAGCGCAAGCTGCTGATGCTCAACATCGATTCGGGCGGCGTGCAGTCGCGCCGCGTGATCGACCGCATCCTGGCCGCGGAGCAGCGCGTGACGCCGGCAGCGATGGACGCATGACCATGAACACCTCCAGCCTCAACGTGCGCGTCGAGCGCAAGACCCAGGAAGCCCTGGACATCTGCACCTTCGAGCTGGTGGACACCAGCGGCAAGCCGCTGCCCGCGTTTTCCGCGGGCTCGCACATCGACGTGCAGCTGCCCAACGGCATCACGCGCCAGTACTCGCTGTGCAACGACCCGCAGGAGAGCCACCGCTACCTGATCGGCGTGCTCAAGGACCCGGCCACCCGCGGCGGCTCCAAGGCGATGCACGAGCTGGTCAACGAAGGCGACACGCTCACCATCAGCGCGCCGCGCAACCACTTCCCGCTGGCCCACGAAGCGGCCCACAGCCTGCTGCTGGCCGGCGGCATCGGCGTCACGCCCATCCTGTGCATGGCCGAGCGGCTGGCCATCGCCGGCGCCTCGTTCGAGATGCACTACGCGACCCGGTCGCGCGACCGCACCGCGTTCTACGACCGCATCGCCCGTTCCAGCTTCGCATCCAAGGTGCAGTTCCACTTCGACGACGGCGCCAGCGAGCAGAAGCTGCAGCTGGCCGCCCTGCTCGCGACCCCGAAAGCCGGCACTCATCTCTACGTCTGCGGCCCCAAGGGTTTCATGGACGCGGTGCTCGCGACGGCCCGCGCCAACAGCTGGCCCGAGGCGCAGATCCACTACGAGTATTTCGGCGCCGAGGTCACCAAGTCCGCGGACGACGGCAGCTTCCAGGTCCAGCTCGCGAGCTCGGGCAAGATCGTCCTGATTCCCAAGGACGAGACCGTCACCCAGGCGCTGTACAAGGCCGGCGTCGACATCCTCACGTCCTGCGAGCAGGGCGTGTGCGGCACCTGCATCACGCGCGTGCTGGAGGGCGAACCCGACCACCGCGACCTGTACTTCACGCCCGAGGAACAGGCCAGGAACGACCAGTTCACGCCCTGCTGCTCGCGCTCGAAGTCGCCGCTGCTGGTGCTCGACCTCTAGCCGCGCGATGGACAGGACCGCGGCCCCGCCGGCGTCGGTGGAACTGCACGAGCAACCGGGTCACCTGATCCGCCGCGCGCACCAGATCGCCGTCTCGCTGTTCCACGAAAACCTCGGCCGCGAGGTGACGCCGGTCCAGTACGCCGTACTGCGCGCGCTGCAGGACCAGCCCGGCATCGACCAGGTGACGCTGGCGCAGGCGATCGCGCTGGACACCTCGTCGACGGCCGACGTCGCCGTGCGGCTGGAGGCCAAGGGACTGATCGTTCGCGAGGTGCTGCCGCGGGGCCAGCGGGCGCTGGCGCTCACCGGGCAGGGCGAGGAATTGCTGGCGCGGCTCGTGCCCGGGATGAACGCCATGTGCCGGGACATGCTGGCCGACATGGACCGGGCCGAGCAGGCGGAATTCATCCGCCTGCTGCGCAAGTTCGTCCACCTCAACGACGACGGCCGCGGCGCGCGCGCCAGGTGAAGGGCCTGCTTATTTCACCTTGAAGCTGGCGCTGCCGGCCTTCCTGCCGTCGATGGCCAGGTCGACACGGTAGCTGCCGACCGGCCAGCCGTTGTCCGGCCGGGTCAGGGAGAAATTCGCGGCCTTGACGCGGGCGGCGACGGTGATCTCCGCCGTGTCGATCAGGTAGTCGGGCGGCGCGACCCGGGTCGACACCGCGATCCAGGACGAAGTCACCTTGGCCCCCCGCGGCACGTCGACCAGGCGCGCCTTCAGGTAGACCTTCTCGGTGTCAGGCGAGAATTCGTCCTCGCTCCGGCTGGCGCCCTTCTCGTCCGAGACGATGATCTCGCCAAAACCCGGTGCGGCAAGCGCCGGCGCGGGAAGCAGCGCGGCGGCGACGGCGACGAGCAAGGCCAGCGCAGGCAGCAGCGCACGGCGGGACGGCTCGGAGATTGAGACTCGGCTCAAGCGAAACTCCTCAGTTTTTTTCTGGAAAGACAACTGTATCCGCAGCTCATGCGTTCGCATCCGGCCCTGGCGAAGGCACGACAGTATCTGCAAAGAAATCGACTTGCCCTTTCCAGCCCCACCCCAAGCTATCGACGATGATTCCCTTTTCCGTTCTCGATCTCGCGCCGATCCCGCAGGGCAGCGACGCCGCACAATCCTTTCGCAACATGGTCGACCTGGCCCAGCACGCAGACCGCTGGGACTACAACCGCTACTGGCTGGCGGAACACCACGGGATGCCTGGCATCGCCAGCGCCGCCACCTCGGTGCTGATCGGGCATGTCGCCGGCCAGACGGAGAAGATCCGGGTCGGGGCCGGCGGCATCATGCTGCCGAACCACTCGCCGCTGGTGATCGCCGAGCAGTTCGGCACGCTGGAGGCGCTGTATCCCGGCCGCATCGAGCTCGGGCTGGGCCGCGCGCCCGGTTCGGACCAGATGACCGCGCGGGCGCTGCGCCGCAACCTCAGCTCCGACGCCGATGAATTTCCGCGCGACGTCGTGGAGCTGATGGACTTCATGTCCGACGAGCCGCGCCAGAGGGTTCTCGCCGTTCCCGGCAAGGGCCTGAAGGTGCCGGTCTGGATCCTGGGATCGAGCCTGTTCGGCGCCCAGCTCGCCGCGATGCTGGGACTGCCCTACGCGTTCGCGTCGCACTTCGCGCCGGCCCAGATGGTGGAAGCGATCGCTGTGTACCGCTCCACCTTCAAGGCGTCGGCCCAGCTCGCCAGGCCATACGTCATGCTGGGGTACAACGTGTTCGCAGCCGACAGCGACGAGGAGGCGGCCGTGCTGGCCACTTCGATGCAGCAGTCCTTCGTCAACCTGCGCAGCGGCCGGCCGACGCAGCTGCCGCCGCCGCTGCCGGGGTATTACGAAAACCTCGGCCCGGCCGAGCGCTCGATGCTTGACAGCGTGCTGTCCTGCACGGCGATCGGCTCACCGGCCACCGTGCGCGAACGGATCGCCGCCTTCATCGAGCGCACCGGCGCCGACGAACTGATGATCACCTCGCAAATGCATGACCACCATCACCGGCGGCGCTCGTACGAGCTGACCGCCGGCGTGCGGGCGGCTCTTTAATTGCAGTTCGGGTTGTTCGGGCGCGCGTCAACGCGGTTCGGCACGCGGTCCCCGTGCTGCGCGACAGCAGCTTGACGTAAAGACCGTAGGACCACGCCGCCTCGACCGGGCGCCCCGCGGAACTCAGGGCGTCTTCAGCCCCAGCACTTCGCACACCTCGATGCCCTTGCTGCGGCCCGGAACGTCGATCGAGGCGTCGCCTCGGGTGTTGACCCCGTCCGGCAGGCTGTCGACCATCTCGCGGCTGGCCATGACGCACCAGTGCAACGGGCCCGCATGCTGCTGCAGGCGGATCGCCAGTCCCACGGTCTCGCCGACCAGCAGCGTCTGCGCCGCCGAGCCGGTGATCGGGTCCTGCAGCTTGGCGAGGGTGACCGCCCCGCAGTGCAGGCCGGCCGTCACGCGGAATTCTGGCAGCTCGCGGTCGGCGTAGCGCTGGCCGAGGAAGCGGCCGACGGCGCGCGCCGTGTCCTGCAGGCCGACGGCGGCGCGCAGGGCCCGCCGCGTGTGGTTGACCGAATCCGTGTCGTTGTCCTGCGCGAACAGCGCCAGCACGCCCTCGCCGACGAAGTGCATGTGGCGCGCGCCGAACAGGTACATGGTGTCCCCCGCGCTGCCGTAGAAGCGCTTGACCACCTCGCTCAGTTCATCCGCGCTCAGCTTTTCCGCCAGCCCCGGATAGCCGACGATGTCGGCGAACAGCGCGATCGCGTGGTCGAAGCGCTCGTCTTCCTCCGACCCGTCGCCGTGCGTCGGCCAGCGCTGCTGCAGCTCGCGCGAGAGCCGCCGCTCGTACAGGCCGGTCAGGCGCTTTTTCTGGTCCAGCAACAGCTCGGTCACCACCCGCTTGTGGCGCCCGTCGTGGATCTCGCGCTTGGCCAGCTGGGTCGCCACGGCCTGGCTCAGCTCCTGGCGCGTGAACGGCTTGGTGATGTAGTCGTCGGCGCCGGCGCTCATGCCCTGGCGCATGTCGGCCCGCTCCTGCAGCGCCGTGAGCAGGATCACCGGCGTCGCGGCGAGGTCGGGGTCCTGGCGCAGCGCCAGCACCAGCTCGATTCCGTTCATTCCCGGCATCTGCACGTCGCTCACCACCAGGTCGGGCTTGTGCAGCTTGACCAGGGCCAGGCCGACGACGCCGTCGCGCGCCTCCAGCACCTTGTAGCCGTCGTTGCGCAGCACCAGGCTCATCAGGCTGCGGATCTCCGCGCTGTCGTCGATGACGACGATCAGCGGCGTTGTCGTTCCGAGGACGACGGTGCGCTCAGTGGCCATTGTTCTGCCTGCCCACGAACAGGTCCAGGGCGCGCAGGCCCGCCTGGAATTCCCGGTCGCAGTCGTCGACCAGGCCCGCCGCGCCATCCAGGACGCCGCGCGAGGCCATCTCCTCGAGCACCACGCACAAGCGGTTCATCTCCGAAACACCCAGGGTGCCGCTGGTGCCCTTGAGCTGGTGGGCCAGTCCGGCGATCTCGGCCGCGTTGCCCGCGGAGACCGCCCGGCGCAGGTCGACCAGGGCCTGGCGCGAATTTGAAGCGAAGGATGCGATGACGCCGGCGACGAATTCGCCGCTGGGATCGAGGTCCTGGAAATTGCGCAGATGCTCCTCGTCCAGCGCGATGGCCGGACCGCCGGCCGGCGAGGCCAGGCCCGCCGAGGCCGAACCGCGCGCGGCGAGCAGCTCGCCGCTCTTCTCCAGCGCCGCCCGCAGCATGGGAACCGAGATCGGCTTGACCACGTAGTCGTCCACTCCCGCCTTCACCGCCGCCTCCGCATCTTCGCGCAACGCATTCGCGCTCATCGCGACGATGCGCGGCCGCACGCCCGCCGGAAACTGCCGCACGATCCTGCGGGTCGCTTCCAGGCCGTCCATCTCTGGCATCTGGATATCCATCAGGACCAGATCGTAGCGCTGTCTGCGCAGGGCCTCGATCGCCTCGAGGCCGTTGCCTGCGACGTCCGCCGCATAACCGAAGCCCTTGAGCATGCGCAAGGCGACCTTGCGGTTGACCTCGTTGTCCTCGGCCAGCAGGATGCGCATCGGCATGCGGTCGGCCAGCGCGCCGTCGAATTGCGAGAGGCGCGAATCTGGCGCGCGCTGCACAGCCTGCGCCGCGGGCATCGCCGCGACCAGCGCCTCGAACAGCGCCAGCTGCCGCGCCGGCTTGGTGAGGACTCCGGCGAACAGCTGCGCGTCCGGTGTCTGCCGCATGCTGACCGACGACAGCAGCAGGATCGGCAGGTTGGTCCGCATCGCACGCACCCTGCGCGCGAACACCACGCCGTCCATCTCGGGCATGTGCATGTCGGTGATCACGACGTCGAAGTGCTCGCCGGCCTCGAGCAGCGCCAGCGCCGCGACCGGGCTCTCGCAATGGCGCTGCCCCATGCCCCAGCGCTCCGCCTGCAGGCTCAGGATGCGCAGGTTGGTCACGTTGTCGTCGACCAGCAGGGCGCGCTTGCCGCGCAGTTCGGCGCGCTCTGCAGGCCGCGCGCTTTCGATCGGCACGGCCGCCTCCGTGACGAAGCTGAAATAAAAGCGGGTGCCGACGCCCGGTTCGCTCTCGACCCACATCCTGCCGCCCATCGCCTCCACCAGCCGCCTGGAGATCGCCAGCCCGAGGCCGGTGCCGCCGAAGCGGCGCGCGGTGCTGGAATCGACCTGGCTGAAGGCCTGGAACAGCCTGTCCTGCTTGTCCAGCGGGATGCCGATGCCGGTGTCCTTGACGCAGACTTCCAGCGTCACGCTGCGGCCCCGCACCGGACGGCCGCCGGCCGGCAGTTGCTGCTCGCTGTTGCGCACGCACAGGAACACTTCGCCGCGGTCGGTGAACTTGAGCGCGTTGGAGATCAGGTTGACCAGCACCTGCCGCAGCCGCGCCAGGTCGCCGTAGATCCAGTTCGGCACGTCCGGCTCGATCAGGTAGACCAGGTCGAGCTTCTTCTCGCGGGCCTTGAGCGCCAGCAGCTCGATGCTGCTTTCCACGCTTTCCTGCAGGTCGAACGGCAGCCACTCCAGGTCCATGTTGCCGGACTCGATCTTGGAGTAGTCCAGGATGTCGTTGATGACGACCAGCAGCCCTTCGCCGCTCTGGCGGATGATCTGGGTGAACTCGCGCTGCTCCTCGGTCAGCGGCGTGTCCAGCAGCAGGCTGGTCATGCCGATGACGCCGTTCATCGGCGTGCGGATCTCGTGGCTCATGGTCGCGAGGAACGCGGACTTGGCGAGCGCCGCCTGTTCCGCCGCCTCCTTGGCTTCCTGCAGCGACTTGAGCGTGCGCTTGTTCTCGGTGACGTCGGTGTACGTGGTGACGAAACCGCCGCCGGGCATCAGCGCCCGCCGGACTTCCAGCACCTGGCCGGTGGCGCGGACCAGTTCGTGGACCCGCTGGTCCGGGTGCAGGGCGGCGGCCAGCCGGCGCTCCACCTCCGCTTCAGGGTCGTCGGGACGCAGGCGCCGGGCCGTGTGCAGGTTCAGGCTGCGGAAATCCGCCTTGCCTTGCTCGAACAGGCTGTCCGGCAAATCCAGCAGCGCCCGGAACAGCGGATTGCCAACCTGCAGCCTCAGGTCGCGGTCGAAGACGCTGATGCCGCAGGGGACGTGGGCCAGCATGGTCTCGAGCACCACATTGTTCGCGCGCAGTTGCTCGGCGGCCTCGACCTGCTGGCTGATGTCCAGGGCCACGGCGACATAGCCGCCCTCCTCGCCCTCCTGGGCCTCCAGCGCCCGCGCCTTCACCTGCACGTGGCGGATGCCGCCATCGGGCCGCCGGATCCGGAAACTGCCGTCGAAGTCGCTGCCCGCGCCGGTTGTGGCCTGCCATTGCGCCGTCACCCGCCCGCGCTCGTCGGGATGGATCGCGTCGCTCCAGCCGTAGCCCAGGCTCTGCCGGGCGTCGAGCCCCGACATTTCCTGCCAGGCGGCATTGGTGTAGCGCGCGTTCCCCCGCAGGTCGGTATGGAAAATCCCGAAGGGCGAGCAATCCGCCAGGGCCTGGAATTTTCGGTCGTTTGCTGCGATCGACGAGCTTGAGCTCATGAAGGTGCCCTTGTGGATTCGGTGTCCGCTGGCCGGGCATTTTGCCCAGCCATATGCGAAAGGATAAGGGATAAGTCTTAATGCGGTGATCGCAGCGACCCGAACATCGAGCGCACGTCGTGAAATTCGCACGCGTTTACATCCATCCTGGGCTCGGGCAAAGTCGCAGCTGGAACCCGGGGAACGACATGCAGACATTGGCGGTGGGTTGCGGCGCCGGTTTTTCCGGTGACCGCACGGATGCGGCGGCGCCCGTGGTGCGCACGCTGGTCCAGCGTGGAGGGCCGGCTGCGCTGATCTTCGAGAACCTGGCCGAACGCACGCTCGCGACGCAGCAGCTGGCGCGGCGCGCCAACCCGCAACTCGGTTACGAGCCGCTGCTGGAGCTGGAACTGCGCCCCGTGCTCGCCGACTGCATGGCCCACGGCATCACCATCGTCGGCAATTTCGGCGCGGCCAACCCCGACGGCGCGGCCCGCGTCATCCAGCGCCTGGCGGCCGACCTCGGCTTGCCGGCGCCTCGCATCGCGGTGGTCAAGGGCGACGACCTTTCCGGCAGCCAGGCGCGGTCCATCCTGCGCGAGCACCTCGGCGCCGGCTTCGACGAAGACCACTTCGTCTGCGCCAACGCTTACCAGGGCGCGTTCGAGATCGCCCAGGCGATCCGGGCCGGCGCGCAGGTCGTCGTGACCGGCCGCGTCGCCGACCCCTCGCTGACCGTCGGCCCGGCGATGGCGCACTTCGGCTGGCGCGCCGACGACTGGAACGCGCTGGCGGGCGCCACGATGGCAGGCCATCTGCTCGAATGCGGCGCGCAGGTCTCGGGCGGCTATTTCGCCGACCCTGGCCTCAAGGACGTCCCGGGCCTGGAGGACGTCGGCTTTCCGATCGCCGAGATCGCGGCCGACGGCAGCTGCATCGTCAGCAAGGCGGCGGGCACCGGCGGCCTGGTCGACGAACGCACGGTGAAGGAGCAGTTGCTCTACGAGCTGCACGACCCGGCCGCCTACATCACGCCCGACGTGGTCGCGGACATCAGCGAAGCGACCGTCGCCCAGGTCGGCCCCGACCGCGTCCGGCTCTCCGGCGTCAGAGGCCATCCCCGCACGGAAACGCTCAAGGCGAACGTGTTCTTCGACGGCGGCTGGTTCGGCGAAGGCGAGATCTCCTATGCCGGGCCGAATGCCGAGGCACGGGCCCGGTTGTCGATGGACGTGATGCAAAAGCGCATGGGCGCGCTGATGAAGCTGCGCTTCGACCTGATCGGCGTCAGCAGCATCCTGGGCGACGACAGCGGCCGCATGCTGCAGGCCGCGCCCGCGGCCGGCAGCACCGACATCCGGCTGCGCGTCGCCGGCCAGCACAAGGAGCTGGCCGTGGTGGACCGGCTGCTGCGCGAACTCACCGCGCTGTGGACCGGCGGCCCGGCCGGCGGCGGCGGCGTGCGCGTGGCCAGGCGCCAGCGGCTGTCGACCCGCTCCTGCCTGATCGCGCGGGACCGCCTGCCCGCCTCGTTTTCCATGGCCGCCGCGGCCTGAGAAGGGATTGCCATGCAAGAGATCCAGCTGTACCAACTGGCCCACGCGCGCACCGGCGACAAGGGCAATCGCGTCAACATCAGCCTGATCGCCTACGACGCCGCCGACTACCAGCTGCTGGTGGAGCAGGTGACCGACGAGCGCGTCGCGCAGCACTTCTCCCACCGCGCGCCCACCCGGGTCCTGCGCTACCTGCTGCCGAAGATGGCGGCGATGAACTTCGTCCTCGACGACGTGCTCGATGGCGGCGTCAACGACTCGCTGAACCTGGACATGCACGGCAAGGCCCTGTCCTTCCATCTGCTGACGCTGCCGGTGACGGTGCCTGCGGCACGCGCTTCGAGAACGACAACACTCCGGGAGACGACATGAAGCGATCGACCTTTCTGGCGGCTGCGGCAGTGGTCCTGGCGGCGCCGGCCGCGATGGCGCAAGCCCCGGCGTTCCCGAGCAAGCCGATCCGCATGGTCGTGCCCTTCCCGGCCGGCGCGGCGACCGACATGGCGGCGCGGGTGGTCGGCCAGCAGCTGGGCACGGTGCTCGGACAGCCGGTCGTCGTCGACAACAAGCCCGGCGCCGGCGGCTCGATCGCGGCGATGGAAGTGATCCGGTCCGCGCCCGACGGCTACACGCTGCTGTTCTCGTCCAACTCGGCGATCTCGTCCAACGTCGCCCTGCTCAAGAAGATCCCCTACGACCCGAACAAGGACTTCTCGCCGGTGGCGGGCACCGGCGAAACCGCGCTGGTGTTGCTGGTCAAGTCCGGCTTCCCGGTGAAGAACCTCAAGGAGCTGATCGCCTATGTCAAGCAGCATCCGGGGCGGGTCACCGCCGGTTACGGCTCGTCGAGCTCGCAGGTCAGCATCGCGATGATGAACAAGCTTGGCGGCATCGACACGCTGTCCGTGCCGTACAAGGGCATCCCGCTCGCGGTCAACGACGTGCTTGGCGGCACGCTGGACTACACCTTCGCCGATATCGGCAACGCCCTGGCACAGGTCAAGGGCGGCAACATGCGCCCGCTGGGAGTGACATCGACGCAGCGCACGCCGCTGGCGCCCGACGTGCCGGCGATCGCCGAAGTGCTGCCCGGCTTCGACATCACGGCCTGGTTCGCCATCGTCGGGCCGGCGGGCATGCCCAAGGACATCGTCGACAGGCTCAACGCCGCCACGACCCAGGTGCTGAAGACGCCGGAGATGAAGGACAAGCTCGCCCACATCGGCCTGGCGCCGATGCCGATGCCGCCCGAGCAGCTCAAGACCTTCATCAACACCGAAATCGTCAAGTGGACCCGCCTCGTCAAGGAAGCGAACGTCCAGCCGGAGTAGCCCCATGAGCAAAGTGATGCTGGTCACCGGCGCGAGCCGGGGCATCGGCGCCGAGATCGCGCTGCTGGCGGGCCGGTGCGGTTACCGCGTGGGCGTGAATTTCCTGCGCAGCCAGGCAGCGGCCGATTCCGTGGTCGCGCGGATCCGCGAGGCCGGCGGCGAAGCCATCGCGCTGCAGGCCGACGTCGGCGAGCTCGACCAGGTCGAGCGCATGTTCGCCAGGCTCGATTCCGCCTTCGGCAAGCTCGACGTGCTGGTGAACAA
>JAQGNJ010000037.1 GCA_028291885.1 Ramlibacter sp.
AGCCGATGCCCGAGCCCTTGAGGCGGCGCGTGCGGTCACCGTCCAGCGGCTCGACCTTGATCACCTCGGCCCCCAGGTCGGCCAGCACCAGCCCGCCGGCCGGGCCCATGATCATGTGCGACAGCTCAAGGACTTTGATGCCGCGCAGGGGGAGTTCGTCGTCGGGGAGGAAGGAGTGAGAGGGGGAGGGGCCTGGGGTCGAACTTTCAGCGGTCATCCGCCATCATCCCGCAGGACGGGCAGGCGGAAAAGTGATGGTTGGGAACTGGGAAGGTCTCGGGTGGAGACGGCTGGGGGAGCCCTTCATAATCAAGGCCTGCCCCCGCTTGTCTGAGATGCCCACCTTTCGTCATGGATAAATTCTTGCTGCAACAGAAGGTGGTGAAGCGGCTCGCCGAAGACCTGCTGCAAGCCGAACAGGCAGTGCGGGCGGCCCATGAAACGGCGACGCACGAAGAAAACATCGCCGAAAACAAATACGACACATTGGGACTCGAAGCCGCCTACCTGGCCACCGGCCTAGTTCGGCGCGCCGAAGCCATCCGCCAAGCGCTGGCCGATTGGCGCCAATTCCGCCCGCGCCCCTACGACGTCAGAAAAGGTGTACAGCTCGGCGCGCTGGTCTGCCTGGTCGATTCCGACGACAAGCAGCAACACCTCTTTCTCGGCCCGGACGGGGGCAGCATGAAGTTGGTCAGCGGCACCCAGCTCGTTCAGGTCATCAGCAGCAAGGCGCCATTGGGCAGGGCCATGCTGGGCAAATGCGAGGGTGATGAGGTGTCGCTACAGGTCGGCCCGATCCGACAGCAGTTCGAGGTGCTGCGGGTTCATTGAGCCGTGAACGACTCCTGTGGGTCGGAAGCAGCCATTCGCAGCAGCGCGCGTGGCCAAGCGGGAGGATCATCTCCGCCCTGCCGCGCCTGGCGACAGGCGACCGTGCGCAAGCTCTCGCCGCTGGGGGGAACCTCGCAGCCCCGGCGCACTCCAACTCGCCTCCTTCCGACCCGACCATAGCCCCATGACCCAGACCGACACGCAAGCCATCCTATCCATCAGCCTCATGGCCGCCTTCGTCGACGGCGACAAGCACGATCGCGAACGCGAGGAAGTCAAGCGCATCGCCGAGGCGCTTGCGCGTTCGGAGGCGGTGCATCTCCCGACCTTGATGCAGGACGTGCTGATGAAGCGCGTGGACGTGGCCGGCGCCGCGGCGGCGTTGCAATCGGCGGAGTCGCGCCAGTTGGCGTACGAGATGGCGGTGTGCGTTTGCGATGCCGATGGCGTGCAATCGGTGCCGGAGCAGCAGTTCCTGACCGCGTTGCGTGGCAGCCTGGGCCTCGACGCCGGGCGTGCGCGGCAGTTCGCCGAGGATGCCGAAGCGCTGGCGGCATCATCGGTCGATGGTCCGATCCTGCCCGCCGCACCCGGCGTCGCTGCGTCCGGGGCCGTTCCCACGGCTGCCGTCCCCGCATCGGCCGCCGGCCTGCGTACGGCCAACGTGAGCGACCAGGAACTCGACCGGATGATCCTGAACGGCGCCATCACCAACGGCGCGCTCGAACTCCTGCCCGAGACACTCTCGACCATGGCCATCATCCCGCTGCAGATGCGCATGGTCTACCGGATCGGGCAGGCCTACGGCTACCAGCTGGATTCGGGCCACATCAAGGACTTCCTCGCCACGGTCGGCGTCGGCCTCACCTCGCAATACCTCGAACAGGCCGGCCGCAAGCTGCTGGGCGGGTTGCTGGGCCGCGTGGCCGGCGGGCTGGGCCGGGGCCTGGGCAACCAGGCGGTCAGTTCTGGCATGAGCTTCGCGGCGACCTACGCCCTCGGCCACGTGGCCCGGCGCTATTACGCCGGCGGCCGCACGCTGTCCACCCAGATGCTGCGCGAGGCCTATGCCAGCATCACCAATGAAGCGCAGGGCCTGCAGGGCCGCTACCTGCCGCAGATGCAGGATCAGGCGCGCACCATGGACGTGGGCAAGGTGCTGGCGATGGTGCGCGGGCAGCGTTGAGCTCGCGGCGCGCGCGTCGCGCACCGGCTCCTCACGCATCGCTCAGCCGCTCGGCTTCCTAGCCGCCCAGTCGCACCTCCCGCGTCCACGGCAGCCTTGTGTCGGCCTCGTAGTCGGCCACGACCCAGGTGCGCGTGGCGTGATCGGCCATGTCGGCAAGGAATTCGCGGATGGCGCGGGCCGAAGGCGCGTCCAGCGCGTTGAAGGGCTGGTCGAGGCAGGTGAGCCCGGCGCCACCGGCGAGCAGGCCTGCGATGGCGACCTTGCGCCGGCTGCCGGTGGACAGCATGAACAGCTTCTTCTCCAGGTGCGCCTGCAGCGACAGCGCCTCCACGAGTTCGTCGAGCAGCTGCGCGTTCCACTGCGGGCAGCGGGCGCGCAGCGCGTCCCACACCTGCTTGGGTGTGGCGTCGTCCTGTCCCGGCAGAGCGAGGTCGAGCCAGAGCGCGTCCTCGCGCCCGCCCAGTTCGCGCAGCAGGCGGGTCTTGCCGCTGCCTTCGTCGCCCGTGATGGCGACAAGGCCGGGCGGCAGTGCGGTCGTGAGGTCTTGCATGGTGGAAGCCTAGCATCGAGCCGGCGCATCGCGCTTCAGCGACGCTGACGCGCCGGAAGGCGCTACGCCCCCCGGTGGACATGCGCCGGCCCCGCCCCTGCGTGACGAATGCCACCGGCGCGCCGGGCGGTCGCGGCACGCTTTGGCACTGGAAATCCCCTTTCCTTTGCGCGTTGAAATTGACGTTGAACACCAATGACAACGCGCCTCGGCAGGGGACTGCCGACCTTCTACTCGCGAAATGTCCGGGCTAGGGGTCGGAAGCAGTCATCACACTGCGACTGCGCTGGTAGATCCTTTCAGGCCAGATGCAGCGTCGGTGAATGACCGCTTCAGACTGGGTGCTGTCGGTCGCGTTCTGCGGCCTAACGGCGGCGGGCTCTGAAATCTGCCTTTGAATGCCGGGGTGGTGCTGGGCTGGACAAGCGGTTGCGGCCAGGAGCGTACATCGGTACAGGGCGCATCCGTTCCAGAGGACGACTTGACCGAGCGACTCATAATGTTCGACTTCTAGCGATGTCATGGCGAAACAGATGACCGACGAACACGTGAAGCCAAACGCACTTTTGGAGGCAGAAGATGCCTGCGTCCTACCGCCTGATCATCCGGTCCCCGCCGAACTTCTTCGCCGCTATTCGGTTGAGCGCGATCCGTTCGCAGAGCTAGATATTGCCGACTACGTCCACAGTCAGGCGCATGACGAGGTCGTAAATCACGTAGAGCGCGTGAAGCGCGAGGTCGTGATGGGCGACCCCTACGAGATGTGGGACGTGACAACTGACCAAGGCAGGTGGTGGGTCATCACGAATCCTACGAACCTCTACTCGCAGCAGCACTTCCCAAGCCTGGACTACACCCTTTCGTTTCATGTTGGACTAATGGCGAGAGTTCGAAGCCGCGCGGGCTCGCCCGACGGGAACGAACCGACACCGTTTGATGAGG